>CAWVSO010000045.1:0-7537 GCA_963932585.1 uncultured euryarchaeote | reverse complement strand
TCTCCCTGTATGAATTGTAAAACCTGATCAATGGGAAGAGTTATTGTATTTTTTGTTGCTTTGTTTCCGAATAGCTGGACAGCTCTTGTTGTTGGTTTCCAATTTGTTTGTTTAGTTGTTAAAAAGCGAATGCCAATGGCTTCGACTGGAAGTCCATCTGATAAATGGTTACCGAATGCCCATATTTTACCAGATCCTTTTTCCCAGAAAGTATAATTATTGAAATTTTCTCCAGAAATCCCATATTTTATATTCCAAAAGTCAAGTATTTCAGATCTATTTTGTTGAGCAGGATATAGTCTGCTAGAACCATCATGTGGAATTAGATTGAAAATGGTGTTGTTGTTGGAGGTCATATCACTTTGAGTTTTGCTATAAAAAATCCACCTGTGTTGCTATAATGAGGCCATATTCGCTTGGCTAGTTTAACACGGGGATCAAATGAATTGCCACACCATTCTGTTATTCCAGGAGAACTAGGCAGAGGTGAATCGAACTTAACAGGAGAACATTTACCATCTATGAGGACTTCATCTAGCACTGCTTCGTTTTCTTCAGGAGAAAACGTACAAGTTGAATAAACAACAGTACCGCCGCTTTTGACAGTTTCTATAGCACGTTTTAAAATTGAAATTTGAAGTTTTTGGAGAGACAATAATTGGTTAATGGACCAATTTTTAAGTGCTGCAGGATTCTTTCGAATAGTTCCTTCCCCAGAACAAGGAACGTCAACAAGAGCAGAATCAAAATGGTCAAATGCGAATGGTTTCATTGAAAAATGTCTAGCGTCGGAGTGGGTAACTGCAGCAATAGTAACCCCCAATCGTTCTAGATTTGATCTTAGTGCAGGTATGCGTCTGAGATTTGAATCATTGGCAACTATGATGCCTTTATCTTTCATGAGAGAAGCCAGTTGAGATGTTTTGGATCCTGGCGAAGAACATGCATCCCAGACAATATCACCGGGCGACGGATCAAGAACTATTGGTGGTATATTAGATACTTCTTCTTGGCCATGGATCCATCCAAGAAAATGAGGTAATGTATTCCCAATAGAAGGGTTTTTCATTTGAAAAAGCAAGGGGTTCCATTCGGATTGCGTGGCTTCAATAGACAAATTAGAAAAGATAGAGATTACTCGCGGGAGGGTTGTTTTAATTGTGTTTACTCTTGCAACACGGGGGAGTGGAGCATTACATGTTTTAATGAATAAAGGATAATCGTCGACAATTGTTTCGTATCGAGAGAAAATTTGATTTGAATCATTTTTTTTATTCATTGGCATATTGGATTTAATTAGAGTAAAACCTGCTTTGTAATTGTTGTGGATTTGGTAGTTTTAAGAAGGGAATAATGAATGCCAGGAGAGTATGGGAAATCTTGCAGCAGTGGTTTGATCTATACGCCCCGCTGAAGTTGATTGTGGGGCTTGTTTTAGTAATTTTGGATCCTCTTTTGCCACAGTATTGAATGCCTTTGAGATTTGATCTAAAGTTGTTTTATTTTCTGATTCTGTGGGCTCTATCATCAAAGCCTCTTCAACTAAATTGGGCCATTTTACAGTTGGCGGATGAACCCCATAGTCCAATAACCTCTTTGAAACATCAGTTGAGTCTTGCACCCCAGCACTAGCAACAAATTCGTGAAGAAATGGTTTGAATGGTATCGAATAATCGATTTTGTTTGCCAGGTAATTAGCATTTAAAACTGCTTTCCCACTAGAATCTAAAAGTCCACCATCCCCCAAACGAAGGATATAGGATAATGTCTTGATTAAGCAAAGCCAATTTCCATGAAATCCATGTACTTTTCCAATACTATTCTCAGGAGTAAATAGTTCAAATCTATTTTCTATTTTTCTTATCTGAGGGGATGGTAAAAATTGTTTTAGGTCTGATATCACACCTACAGGTCCTGCTCCTGGACCTCCTCCACCATGAGGAGTTGCGAATGTTTTGTGGACATTATAATGCATTATATCAAATCCCATGTCTCGGGGTCTTGATCTTCCAAGAAGAGCATTTAAATTTGCACCGTCATAATAAAGTAACCCTCCAGATTCGTGCACCATTGAAGCTATGAGTTCTATGTTTGATTCGAATAAACCAAGTGTGTTAGGGTTGGTTAGCATCAAAGCTGCAGTTTTTTCAGAAAGGGCACTTTTTAGAGCTTCTATATTGACCGTTCCTTGACTATTACTTGGTATTTCAACCACGTTGTACCCTGCAAGAGCTGCACTTGCGGGGTTTGTTCCATGAGCACTGTCAGGTATGATGACCTCGGTTCTAGAAAAATCATTGTGAGATTCATGATATGCTCGGGCTACAAGGATTCCAGTGAATTCTCCAGATGCACCAGCAGGTGGTTGCAGAGTTACAGAATCCATCCCACCTATTGATGCCAAATATTCTTGCAATGTATATAGAATTTCAAGAGTCCCTTGAATGGTGTTAGAGTTCCTAAGAGGGTGAACTAATGAATTTTGTATTGATGCAATATCTTCAGTGAATTTTGGATTGTATTTCATCGTGCAACTGCCCAATAGATAGGGCCCACTGTCAACCCCGTATGTCATTTGAGATAGTCTGGTATAGTGACGTGCCAATTCGGGTTCAGATAACCCAGGTAAAGTAATTGAATCTCGAGTCATATGAGAAGGAATAGAAGAATTTATTACCTCGATTTTAGTTAAATTCTTTTCAGATATTAGTGGCTCATACAGAGAATCAGTGAACCATTTTGCTTGATGATATTTTTGTAAATTTGAATCAGTCATGATAAAATTTCCTTGAAGTTTTCAACTAATGAGTCGATATGATGTTCGTTTAATTCAGTGACACAGATGATTAATTCGTGATCACTTATCGGAGATATTGCGTATCCTTTATCTTCTAAAGAGTGTGCGATTTCATATGCATTTTCGCGAGTTCCAATTACAAACTCTCTGAAATGATATCTGTCATACAAAGGTGCTTGAATACCATCAATTGAATTTAGTTTTTTTGAGAGTTGATTTGGTAAATCTATACATTTTGTTGCTAGATCGATTAACCCTTTTGGACCTAAATATGAAGCATGAATAGCTGTGCGTAGAGCCACCCAAGCTTGATTGGTGCATATGTTTGATGTTGCACGTTCTCGACGAATATGCTGTTCTCTTGTTTGAAGTGTCAGGGTGTAAACTCGCCTGCCATGAACATCTTTGCTAGCTCCTACGAGCCTTCCAGGTACTTTTCTTAAATATTCTTTTCTGCATGCAAATAAACCTAGACCCATCCCATATGCATTTCCGATTCCAAGAACTGATGCATCCCCAACAACAATGTCAATGTCTAAGAGAGATGGGACTTCCAGCAAAGAGAGAGCGATTAAATCAGTGCCTAGACAACAAAGAGATCCATATTCATGCGATAGTTCAACTATGTCCCTAATTGATTCTTCTAGTGCACCATAGGAATTTGGATTTTCAAGATACACCATTGAAACATCTTCTGAAAGTAAATTGGATAGTTCTTCGATGTCGGTATTGGCATCAGAAATTGGATAAGATTCTATAATGAAACCAGAACCTGAAACATAATTAGTTAATACGCTTTTGCGTTCGGCACTAAGAATGTCCGGAATAAGTATCCTATTTTTTTCAGGATTAATTCGTCCAGATAAAAGTGCAGCTTCGCCAATTGAAGTGGCAAAATCATACATCGAACTATTGGCAATTTCTAGCCCAGTCAGTTCTACTATTAAAGATTGGTATTCGAATAACACTTGTAAAAAACCTTGAGCTATTTCAGGCTGGTATTGAGTATAAGATGTTAAGAACTCAGATCTGTCAGATATGTGATCTACAAGTGATGGAATATAATGAGAATAATAACCACTTCCCAGGAACTCAACCAGTGAAGCATTTTTATTTAAAACTTCATTTAATTTTTGTTTTACTTCTTGTTCAGAATGAGATGAAATTCCAAAAGAACCAGTAAATTTTATAGATTCAGGTATATCAAATAATTCATCTATTGAATCGATACCTAGATCTAATAGCATTTGCTCTACATCTTCGGGCTTATGCGATGTGTAAGGGCTTGTGATAATTTTATCAGAGGTCATTTTCGGATTGAATTCATTCTGTTTGTTTTTGGTAATCTTCAGAAGAGAGGAGATAATCTAATTCAGATGGATTCTGTAATTCTACTTTCAACATCCACCCGGAAGAATAAGGATCATCATTCACCTGTTCGGGTGCAGATTCTAGAGTAGGATTGACTTCTATAACTTTTCCAGACACAGGAGCGTAAAGATCTGAAACCGCTTTTATACTTTCAACAAGGCCGAATACCTCGCCTTTATTCAAATCTGTCCCCGCATTGGGCAATTCAAAAAAAACTATATCCCCTAGTTCATCTTGTGCGAAATCGGTTATTCCAATGATTGCTTTGTGTTCTTCAAGTAGGACCCATTCATGGGATGAAGAATATTTCCTATCGGGAGGTATTAAAAAGGTCATTGTGGATTAATGAACGGTGTTTTAGAAATCTTTGCTGGTTTTGTTTTATCGCGTGTGGAAATTTTAACAGAAGTTCCAGGAGAAGCATATTGTGATGAGATATATCCCAGGCCTATGGGGATATTTAGAGTTGGACTGAGTGTTCCACTCGTTACAATTCCAATTTGTTTTCCATCATTGTTCAATATATCTGAACCAGATCTAGGAATTGATTTTACTTCAGATATTAACCCAATGAATTTTATTTTATTTTGTTCAGATTCTATTTTTTTAAGTGCAGGCCCGCCAATGAAATCTTTGGAAAGGTCTACAGTGAAACCCACCCCGGCTTCAAATGGATTCCTAGGTGTAGATTTTGGGTTAAAATCTTGTCCAGAAAGTAAGAACCCCATTTCAGTACGTAATGTGTCTCTAGAAGCTAGACCACAGGAAGGCATATCTAAAGTTTGCCACATTGAAATGGCATCTGCACAATCTAGTATTATTTCAAATCCATCCTCCCCAGTGTATCCAGTTCTAGAAATATTACAATCGATACCAGCTATAGTTGTATTTAATGTATGGAATTTTTTTAAAACTGAAACAGAATTTTCTGAAAGTTTATCTAGGTAATCTGTAGCGTGAGGCCCTTGGATAGCAAACATAGCATTGTCGTTGGTTGAGTTTGTAATGGTTGCATCTAGATCCCATTCATCACGGTGGGAGACCCACCTTGAAGTCATTTCTTGATCATGTCCAGCATTGGGTACAAACATAAAAGAATCTGAAGAATTCCTATATATTAGAACGTCGTCCAGGATGATCCCATTTGAATTGGTTACCATAGAATATTGCGCTTGATTATCTTTCAATCTAGACACATTGTTTGAAACTAATTTATTTGTTAGGCATTCTGCATCTTTTCCTTCTACCAATATTTGACCCATATGAGAAACATCGAACTTCCCAACAGATTTCCTAACGTGGTGGTGTTCTTCTACGATAGATCCAAATCTAATTGGCATTTTCCAACCACCGAATGTTGTGAACTTTGCCCCCTGCTGTTCATGGCATATATCAAGTGGAGATAACCTGTCGCCCATGTAGAATAGTTTTATAATAGAGTTTGTTCTTTTTGTATGTTTGGGTTTATAGGGAATACATTCATGGGGCGTAAAGCATAATGCATCGTTAAGCATATCATCTTAAACAATTAAAGCATATGTATGAATTTTAAAAAATTGGTTAATGGGAAACCAAAAAGAAAACAAGAATTGGAATGGAAATCTGTAGGGTTGTTGATTGATGGTCCAAATTGTTTTCGTGAAGAGTTTGATGTAGATTTAGATGAACTTCGAGATATTGCGCTTCAGTATGGAAGATTGGTTGTTGCTAGATGTTATCTGAATGCTTATGCGCCTGCTGGGTTGATTCAAGCAGTTGAATCAAGAGGTTTTGAGACCATAATAACTAGTGGCGATGTTGATGTTAGATTAGCCGTTGATGCTACCGAAATAGCAGTTAACAGGACAACAGAAATTCTTGCCATTGCATCTCGAGATATTGATTTTAAACCCGCAATAGAACTTGCTTCAAGATATGGGTTAAGAACTGTTGTTATTGCCCCAAGTGAACATGGAAAATCCGAAGGATTGACAAAGGCTGCGCATGAAACTGTTGTGTTGAACAGTTGATGAAAAAGAGTAAGAGTGGTTAAGATTTTAAGAACAAAATTATGTTTGAAACGAATATGGTTTAGTAAGGATACATAACATGAGTATTGAATTTCCAATTCTAGATAATCACTGTCACTTGGATATAGATAGAGGAAGGGGTATTGCCGCTGTAGAAGACTTTAGCAAAAGTGGAGGAACTCATATGATAATTGTCAACCAGCATTCGTGGAAAGATGGAAAAAATCCAAAAGAGATGAGTGATTTTGAGGAGAGATTTGATCAAACTATAGAAATTACAGAGAGGGCTACAGAAATACTTCAAGGGCGTGCATGGTCTGTTTTGGGAATCCACCCTGGTTTGATTTCTAGATTGGTTGATAGTGGGTATACTGTGGATGAAGCTGGAGATTTTATGTGTGAAGGTTTAGATGTTGCTGGAAAATATATATCCAATGGAGAAGGAATAGCAATTAAATCGGGAAGACCGCATTATGATGTTTCAGAGGAGATATGGGAAATGTCTAATTCGGTCCTACAACATGCTATTTGTGTTGCTGCTAAGGAGAATACTGCCATCCAATTGCATACAGAATCGACAGAAAATCTCTCCACAGTAGCTAGATGGGCTAATGAAGCTGGGCTTCAGCCAGACAGAATAGTGAAACATTTTTCAGATGGTGTGTGTGAAGGAGTTATACCTAGTGTCATTAGTATAAAAGAAAATCTCCAAAGTGCAGCTCAAAGGGAAAATTTGTTTTTGATGGAAACCGATTATCTTGACGATATGAATCGTCCGGGTGCGGTGTTGGGGATGAAAACAGTACCTAAAAGAACAAAATGGTTGGTTGAGATGGGCTATTTGGAATCGATGAAAAATGCACATGTAGAAACTCCTAAAATTGTTTATGGCATCGATACAAATGAAAATTAGAATACTATGCTCGTCTATTGACGATAGATACACCGGCAGCTCCTTATACATGGATTAAGTAATTCATCTTTATGAAAAGCGTAGGCATAGATAGCATTGCTATCTGGTCAGGTAAATTGAGTCTAGATTTACCTAATGTTTTTGCACCAGCTATTGGTGAAGAACCAGAGAAATATACTAAAGGTTTGGGACTGCAATCGTGCTCATTTCCAGATGTTCATGAAGATATAGTAACTATGGGAGCAAATGCAGCATATAAACTGATGCTCAGAGAAGAAATTGATCCAAATGAAATAGGAAGAATAGATGTTGCCACAGAAAGTTCGTTTGATTCTTCTAAGCCCATTTCAACATACATTTCTGGTTGTTTGGAGCAAATATTTGGTGAAAAATTTCGAGAGGTTAACAAAGGTGAAAGGAAATTTGCCTGCATAGCGGGAACACAGT
>CAWVSO010000044.1:0-7580 GCA_963932585.1 uncultured euryarchaeote | reverse complement strand
TTCTCCCGATCTTTCTAAATATGCAGTTGCTAGTTGGTAATATCTAACCAAGTCGTAGTCTCCTCTTTTCTTTCTCGAATTTAAAAGACTCGGGATAGATTTAACTCCATTTTTTAAATTCAGTTTATGTCCACCAGATTCAAAAGAATCAATTTCATCTTCACCATATTTTTCACACCCCAAAACCAAAGTCGCAACTTGCTTACCAGAGTCATTTACATAATATTGACGTTCCACTTCATACCCCGAAAAAGATAATATTCGGGCTATTGAGTCTCCTATTATTGGATTCCTAGCTCGTCCAACATGCACTGGGCCTGTTGGATTGGCACTCGTGTGTTCAACAATTATTAACTCATCACGATCTTCAAATTTACCATAGTTACTTTTAAATGCCTTCTCTAGAGTATCTTTAAAATAATTTTCATTCGGTTCGAAATTCACGTAGGACCCATTTGCGTACACTTTCTCTATGTAATGAAATTTGTTAGATTGCATCATTTCTGCAATTAATCTAGCTATTTCCTCAGAAGATTTTCCCATTTTAGATTGCAAACGATAAGAAATATTAGATGCCAACACAGCACCAACCCCTTCAGGGGGTTCTTCCAATCCAAAAGCATCCATTGAGAGGTCAAGTTGAGAAAACACAAGTTCAAATGCTTTCTCCACCTCGCTGCGCATTGCGAGGAGCATAAACTATTCTTGTTCCCAATATATTAAAAGATCATCTTTTTATACTTATTTTTGCACATAAAATCAAACAGTACCAAGCGATCGTTTTCCTTTTGCCATTCGCGCACCATATTCAGTTTATCTATGAGCTGTCCAGAAGGACCTAAACAAGTTGATCACCCAAACTACCAGCACATAGGGCACACCGCTGCCCAGACATGTGGATGGACAGCAAATGCCCTAAGGGGGCAGGGAAAATGCTACAAAAATATCTTCTATGGAATAGAATCTCACCGCTGCATACAAATGACACCAATTGTAAAGTGCAATGAGCGGTGTGTTTTTTGTTGGCGTGATCACCGGGGACACGCGTATGAACTCGATGATGTAGAATGGGACGATCCTTCTGCTGTTGCAGAGGCTTCCATCACTCTACAGAAAAAACTTTTATCTGGTTTTGGAGGAAACGACAAAGTAAGTAAAGAAACATTTGAACAATCTATGGACCCTCGGCATGTTGCAATTTCACTTGACGGAGAACCAACTCTATATCCTTATCTTCCAGAACTTATAGAAGAATTTCATTCTCGTAATATGTCTACATTTCTAGTTTCTAATGGAACAAACCCTGAAATGATAGAACAATGTGAACCAACTCAATTATATATCTCAGTAGATGCGGCAGAAAGATCCACATTCGATAGAGTAGTTAGGCCTGTTCAAAAAGATGCATGGGAACAATTAATAGATACTATGGATATCCTCTACAAAAAATCTTGCAGAACTGTTCTTAGGACCACTCTTCTTCGAAAATGGAACATGGACAATCCTGATTGGTATGCGGCTTTTTATGAAAGAGCAAATCCAGATTTCATAGAATTAAAAGCTTACATGCACGTTGGCCATTCTCGTGACCGTCTCTCCCGTGAAATTATGCCAGAAACAAAAGAAGTAGTCAAATTCGCAGAAGAAGTCGCATCTTATTTACCTGAATACACTACTCTCAAAACCGTACCTGTGTCTAGAGTCGCGCTTCTTTCAAAAACAAAAAAAACTTGGATACCAATGCTAGAAAAAAGCAGCGATTTTTGGAATGAAAAACAACAATCATCAATTACTCCTCAATGATGCCCTCGAATTTAATTTTGAAAGGAACCGTTTCAAGTGGAATGGGGCGTGCACAAAAATTTCTCACTTTAGAAGGTTATGTGAACCAATTCGAACAATTAATAGGGTATGAACCATTTCCTGGAACTCTAAATATAAGTCTTGATTCTACAAGCGCAAACATAACAAACACTCTTTCAAAATTCAATCATATAAAGATACACAAATGGAGTGAAAACACAACAGACTACGGATCTGCAAAATGTTTCCCCGCAACCATAGTAACATTTTCTAAAGAGCATTACGACGAGGCATATGTGATTTCTCCAAAACGAACAACCCATGACAAAACCCAACTTGAATTAATAGCTCCCATTTCTTTGCGTAGTATATTATCTCTCGACGATGGGGACGAATTACAAATACTTGTTCATAACTTATAGCTAACTCCTGAGGTCTCTTCTAAATTACAAGAACTAACCTTTTAAGATGGCAGAGGTTCAAAGACAAAATATGGCAGCATTCGACGATATGGATGTCGATACAATCTGGTTAGATGGCTCTTTTATCGATTGGGATGCAGCTCAAATACATGTTCTAAGCCACGGATTGCACTATGGTGTAGGCATTTTTGAAGGAATCCGTTGCTATAACACTGAAAAAGGCCCTGCAATTTTCAGGTTAGAAGATCATTTTTCTAGATTCTATGAATCAGCAAAACCTTATGATATGGATATAGGATACACATATGGCGAGTTAACTCAAGCAACAATTGAATTAATCCGCAGACAAAACCTAAATTCTTGTTATATTCGGCCAATTGCTTTCTACGGATATGATAAACTTGGTTTAAGCCCTGCTGGAATACCTGTTCGAGTTGCCATAGCGTGCTGGCCATGGGGTGTATATTTAGGAGAAGACGCTCTTACCTCTGGAGTTGAAGTAATGATATCTAGCTGGCGGAGATATTCTCCAAACCAAGTACCTCCGCATGCAAAAACAACCGGACTTTATGTCAACAGCGTTCTAGCAAGTGAAGAAGCGCATAGGAATGGATTCACAGAAGCAATTCTCTTAACTCCTGATGGAAACATAGCAGAAGGTGCTGGAGAGAATGTTTTTGCAGTCATAGATGATCAAATCTATACTCCTGGATTATCTCAAGGCATTCTTGCAGGCATAACCCGAGATACAATAATAACCTTGGCAAGAGAAAAAGGATACACAGTAAACGACGACGCCATTCTCAGTGAAAAAGAATTATTTGATTCTGACGAACTATTTTTTACAGGGACTGCTGCAGAAGTAACTCCCATAAGAAAAGTAAATGACACTTTAATTGGAAGTGGCACCCGTGGACCAATAACTGAAGATGTACAATCTGCATTTTTCAATATATTAGCTAGGAAAAACAAACGCCACGATGAATGGTTCACTTATGTGTAAACAAACTCTGTTAAATTTTACTAATTAATTTTGTCATTGTTTTTTAACACCAAAACCTGCACTTAGAATTCTTGATAATGCATCTTCAACAGGCTCACCTGTATCTTCATAATCCCCTGGATCAACTTCTATAACGAAACCTGTTGTAATATTAGGTGATGTGGGCATGAACAATATGTCCCTTCCATCTGGAGATGTATTTCCTGTTTTAAATGCAGTCATTCTCATACCCGGCCAAACCGTAACTTTCACTGGAGTTTGAAGGCTTCCATCTTCAGATACTGTAGTTTCAACTGCCATTTTAGAAGCGTTATACACTATTCTTAATCCTGGAACAAGGTTAACAATCTGGTCAATTTTATCCCCAAAAAATCCTCCTATAGTAGTCCGCATTAAATATCCTATAAAAATAGTTCCTACTATTATCAATATAATTGTAATTCCTACTTGGAAAACACCTGTTATCGTCTGATTTCCTCCAAATAATTCCAACAACGCTTTCTGCTGAAACACTGGAACATTTGAAACTATTCCGTATACCCACATAACCACGTGACTTGTTATCCAAAGCGGTATTATTAAGACAAGACCACTTGCCATGTTTTTTTTCCAACCTATTATCATCTATCCCAATATTAACTTTCGCGAGGCAATGAGTATCCCGTTATTCAATATCTTTCCTTTTATGCATAAACTCGATATAATCTGTCCTAATGGAAATAGAATCTCATAAGTCCCAACAATTACAAATATCTAATATATTATGGGGCTAACTTCTCTAATATTTATCTCTATCTGGATAATGCTTCCAGCATATGTTCCAAATAATGTTGCAGCTATTTTTGGGAAAAATTCTACTCCATTGGACCTGGGGAATTTTTTCCGTGGAAAGAGAATTTTGGGCGACGGAAAAACAATAAAAGGGACCCTATCTGGGATATTATGTGGAATTCTTATGGCATTTCTATTGAATTTCATCAATAACTTCTCACCTTTAATATCTTCTTTTAATCTGCCTGTATTCTCTCTCACAGTCATCTTACTATTGCCCACAGGATCTATGATTGGGGATGCCCTGGCATCTTTTTTAAAAAGATCTATGGGCGTACCCAGTGGAGACCCTGTATTTTTACTGGATCAATTAGATTTTGTAATTGGATCGTTATTATTAGTTTTTTTAATTTCACCAATTTGGTTCTTATCAAATCTAACTTTACCAATTCTCGCAACAATATTCATTCTCACACCCTTCTTACATGCTGGAATAAATGTCCTTGGATATATTCTTGGAATAAAAAAAGTTCCTTGGTAATTCAAAAAACAAAAACAAAAACATTTTTCCAATCCGAGGGTTCTCTAACCATAATGTCCACAATATCTCAGTTAATCGAAGAATCTGGTGCCATCAAACACGGAAAATTTACATTGACAAGCGGAACTGAATCTAACTATTACATAGATAAATACTTATTTGAAACTCAACCCGATATCCTTGGGCCTATTGCACTTGAAATTTCAGATATGTTAGATTCTAATTTACTTGATGTCGTCGCAGGACCCGAACTAGGCGCTGTCCCTCTAGTAACTGCAGTTTCACTGACAACTGGGCTGAATGCTGCTTTCATACGTAAAAATGAACAAGACCACGGCACAAAATCAAGAATAGAAGGGGTCATTCAGTCAGGACAATCTGTAGTATTGCTCGAAGATGTAACCACGACCGGCTCTACTATGTTAGATTCCGTCGATTTAATTGAGAATACAATAGGGGCAAATATCAAACGTCTCATCGTAATAGTGGATCGAAACGAAGGCGCTGTAGAAAACTTCAAAAATCATGGATTGGATTTAGAATATTTAGTACAAATTGGAACTGATATTAAAATCAGCTAATACTAGTGTTGTTTTGAATGCTATAGTGGAAAACCGTCAGTTTTTTATTGAAGAGTTAAGCGAAACAGAATGATTTGTTTACATCATTCCTGGCATCATTCCACCCATGTCATCTCCTCCTCTAGACAAATCTCCTGCAGCGATTATGTCATCAATTTTTAGGATAAGATTCGCAGCTTCGGTTGCAGAACTTATGGCCTGTCTTTTAGCGTGAGTTGGTTCTATGATGCCCGCATCAAACGTATTCAACACTCCACCTGTGTGGATATTGATTCCCGCTTTTTGATTTCCTTCATCATGCGCAGCTCTTAAATCGACCAAAACATCTATTGGGTCCAAACCTGCATTTTCAGCCAGTATTTTTGGAATGACTTCGATTGCACTTGCGAAGGCTTCAATTGCTAGCTGTTCTCTTCCGCTAACACTCTCTGCATAGGAACGAAGGCGTGATGCTAATTCTATTTCTACCGCACCACCACCTGCTAACACCTGTCCATCTGTAACCGTTTGAGAAACGACATCAATAGCATCTCCCACACTACGTTCTAGTTCATCAACAACATGTTCTGTCGATCCTCTAAGTAATATAGTAACTCCAAAACCATTTTCATTATTACTTTCCACATAGAATAATTCTGCATCCTCATCACGAATAACTCTCCCTTTGGCCAAATCATCGCTGGTCAATTCGTCAATATTAGAAACTATAGTCGTATCGAGCAAATGCTTTAGGAAATGCATGTCGCTTTTTTTCATCCTGCGAACCGAAAGTATTCCTGCTTTAGCTAGATAATGTCGAGCAACTTCGTCTATTGCCTTTTGACAAAACAAAACATTTGCTCCAGAATCAACTATTAGTTGAACTTGTCTTCGAATTTCTTCTTCTTCTTTATCCAATACGCCCCGTAACTGTGTCGGATCAACGATACTAATTTTTGCATCGACTTCTGTCTCTTTAATCTCTATAGCTTCCATCAAAAGTAGTATCGAAGCATCTTCCATTTCAGATGGCATGTTATCATGGGTTGCTTCTTTGTCTATAACTGCTCCATGAAATAACTCTGATTTAGTCGTTGATTCCCCTGACTGGGTCTCAATATTTAAAAAATCTCTATCCACAAAAATTTCACCGTCGTCTTCATAAGTAACTTGTTTCACAGCGTCAACAACCATCTCTGATAGCATCTCTTTATTGACTTCAGTTCCCTTCCCTGTCATACTAGTTTCTGCAACTTTTCTCAATGATTCAATATCTTCAGCATCAATACTTTCGCTTATTAACTCAAGTTCTTCTTTGACCTTTTCATTTGCTAGGACATACCCTCTTATGATTGCAGTAGCGTGTATATCTTGTTCAAGAAGTTCTTCTGCATTTTTCAACAATTCTCCTGTCAACACAACTGCAGTCGTTGTTCCATCTCCTGCTTCATTTTCTTGGGTCTGAGCCACTTCAACAATCATTTCAGCAGTAGGGTGTTCAATATCCATTTCTTTCAAAATAGTGACGCCATCATTTGTTATCGTAACAGATCCCATGTTATCAACCAGCATTTTATCCATGCCCTTTGGTCCAAGAGTAGATCTAACGGCATTAGCTACTGCACGCGCAGCTCTAATGTTATACGCTTGTGCATCTCTATCTGTAACTCTTTGAGCGCCTTCGCTCATTATAATCATAGGTCTCCCTCTCAATTGATTACTCATATCAGGAGTGACTTGATTGCAGGTCTATATAAAACGATCGAGTTCATTCATCACTCCTACAAGGCAACACCTCTACATTTCTTCTTGTAAACAAGTTTTACAAATCCCTCTGATTTCCAACTGAAAACTCTCAATCTTTCCATTTGTAATTTTGCCCAAAGGCAACTTAACGTCCTGTATATGTGTACTACGATCGCATTCTGTACAATGAAAATGTGTATGTTGTATCCTATCCTTTGAATAAAGAGCACGCCCATCACAAACGAAATGATTAATTTTCCCCTCTTTTCTAAGATCAGACAAATATCTGTAAACAGTTGCAATGCCGATCCCTTCACTTTTCACCCTTTCATAAACATCTTCAACCCGAAATGCTTTGTCGAACCCATCTATGATTTCTCCAACTCTTTTCTTTTGCCAAGTGTTCCTACTTTTCATTATTGATAATGGTAATCATTAGCTTTATATATAATTTATGTTTTACAAAATCACCAATGGAGTCGAATAAAAAATTTGCAATCATTGTATCGGTGTTATTATTGGTGGGATTATTTGCACTAGTTAGTGCAGACATATACGGAGGATTCGCTCATGACCATGAAGCGGGTCACCATGGAGAAGATCACCACGACGAAGAAGATCATGAAGCGGGTCACAATGGAGAGGGTTCCAACAACACATCTAATGCGGCAATATATGCTATACTGAGCGCTGTCGCTGTGAGTTTGGTAGCCCTTTCAGGACTCATGTTCTTT
>CAWVSO010000043.1:0-7590 GCA_963932585.1 uncultured euryarchaeote | reverse complement strand
TATTTAGAATTAATAATTGTTTCCTTGAATCTCTTACCACAGATTTTACAACTTCTGGTCAACCTGCGTTTTTTCAAGGTGGGGGTGATGCTGTTCCAGTGACTACAACTTTAGGATTAACATTTAAAGAGACTGTTCTTGTAACAAGGAACGATATAGCAAAAGGATACTAATGTCAGAATATTTTTCCAATTTCCCAAAAATACTATATGATATTCAGGGAACTAATTCTACCTCTCCTAATTATACTATTGGTACTAATTTAATGATTAGGCAAAAGTTGAGAGATGCGGTCAAGAAAGACATTTCGATATACTATCCGTATGTTATTCCAGATAATATTACACGAGCAGACACTTTAGCATTTCAAGTATATGGGGATGTTAAGTTTACTTGGACAATATTTTTAGTGAATAATATTCTTGATCCTATTTGGGGGTGGCCTATGACCACTGCACTTTTTCTGAAGTATTTAGAGAACAAGTATGGATCAATTCCCATATCTAAAACAACTGTGCATCATTATGAATATATTTGGTCTGAACGAGTAGAGGTTACAGGAACGTCAGACTCCATCCCAGAACAATTTATGGAAGTAGATTATGATACATATCTTACAATTAATGAAGACCTAAGAAGAATAATTTATGCTTATGAGTATGAATTAAATTTAAATGAAAAACGTAGAGAAATTCAATTAATTCAACCCATATATGCATCTCAAGTTCTCACAGAATCGAGAGGAATGTTTAGATAATGGCAGCAACTATCAACAATAATGCTACAGGTGGAATATTACCAGAAACGGACACGGTATCGGCGTTTGACTCTGGTAATTTAGCGAGAATTGGTCAATATCAAATCCAAAAACTTAATATATTATCACCACTTAGAAGATCTGTGCGTCCTAATGATGTAATATCTTTGGACAATCCCGATGGGGCTGCATGGGTAGAACTAAACTTTTTTGAAAATATAGAACGAGCGGTGGTTCAAGGTATGGTTACTATTATGGATGCGGTTGGAATTATTGAAGGTATACCAATCTTAGGTGAAGAAATTTTAGAAGTACAATTTTCTACAGCAGGAGTAACGCCCACTCCAACTACAGTAGCCAATTCGAGTGATCCAGTTCCAGCGGGTAGTCCTGTAGTAATAAATAGATTTAGAATATACAAGGCAGATCCTCCAATACAAGTTTCAGATACTCTTAGAGAAGTAACTCTCCATTTCGTTTCAGACTTGGCAGTTAAAAATACACAGACTCAAGTTCAAAAATCGTTTAAGGGTAATGCTGATATTCCACTCACCATTTCTGATATTGCAAGAAATATTTATATTGAGAGTTTTACATCTTTAGATAAAACAAATCTAGATGGTCAACCAACCAATAAAGAATTTCTAGTAGAACCAACTTCTGGAATGTATTCTGTTCATGTTCCAAACTGGACTCCGTTTAAAGCAATAAGGTTTCTTACTGAACGAGCACAGTCATCCAATGTTAATTCTAAGGGAGCTCATTTCGTATTTTATGAAACCTTAAAGGGGTATAGATTTGTCTCTGTAGAAACTTTAATGCAGGGAGGGTTTAAGAATTATCAACAATTAGTAGAACCTACGGTTGAGAGTAAGAAAGTATTCCCACTACTTATTACACATAGGGATAAATCTTCAAATCAATCATTTATTCCATATTTTAAGAAGGAAATAATACAACCAGATCCCCAAAAACCTACACACGTTGCAACGTATGTTTATCAACCAGGAAATATTGCTGGTCAAAATGAATATCAAAAGAGATTTGCAGTTCAAGAATTTGAAGTGTTAAAGTCGGTTGATACATTCGACAGTTTAGGGTCTGGAATGTATGCCAATAGAGTCATTACTCATAATTTAATAGATATGTCTATACATTCTGCAAACTATTTTTATAAACCGCAACAAGACAATATGATTGTAGAAGATAATGGTGTTCCCACAACTAAGAAAAATACTAATAAATTAGATGGAGATACAGAAGTCTCAGTTGATAATTTTATTACAGCTGAGGGTGGTGCATTGTGTTCAGACCATGCGGATTTTCTCAATAGGCCCGAATCTCATGTTTCACTCTATCCCACAAATAGGGGGGAGTCAAGTAAGTTTGCGGGTGGTGCAGTAAAGGATATTATACCATCATTAGATGGAACAATAAAGGCTGGGTATGGAATGACACATAAAACACCAGCTGGAACAGAACCCATTGGTATTGCGGAAGAAGAAAGAAATATAGAAGAAGTTTTAGGAAAACGAATTTCACAAAAACTTCAAATGAAAAGTATAGTAATTTCATTTACAGTGCCCGGAGATTCATCAAGAGAAGTAGGAGATCTTATATACTTTAGTTATCCAACAGATCGTTCAGAAGTTAGAGATACTGGAATGATGGAAGAACATAAGTATTATAGTGGTAGATATTTAATTACTGCTATAAGACATAAAATAACTCACAACGAATACACCATGATTATAGAAGCTTCTAAGGATTCTTATCTTTCAGCACCATCAGCTGGATTTGGAGCAGAACCTCCAGAACTTCAAAGGCCAGATGGGAGTGTAACAGGATCTTCCGCCATAGGAGTTGGTGGAACATTACAAACTAATCCAAATACCGGAAAACTAGTGGGGGGTTTATAATATGAATAATTTTATGGGTAAGGGTGGATTTGTTTGGTGGCAAGGAGTTGTAGAAGATCGAATTGATCCTCTGTTTCTTGGAAGGTGTAGAGTTCGTATTCTTGGATGGGACACTGAAGATAAAACTAGAATGCCCACAAACGAATTGCCTTGGGCGTATCCAGTACAACCAATTACTTCTGCTGCTCAAACAGGAGTTGGTATAAGTCCTACTGGTGTAGTAGAAGGCACATGGGTTGTTGGATTTTATCGTGATGGGAATGATGCTCAGGAGAGAGTGTTCTTTGGAACTTTGGGGGGAATCCCTGGAGACACATCTCCCAATCCTAATAGTAATAAAGGATTTTATGATCCAAGAAGATCATTGGAAGAACTTCCCCCTGCACACCCAGATGCTCAGAAAGTAGGACTAATCGGTGCTGATTCATTATTAGATAATGATACTAGTTCTACATTAAGTGTGCCAACTGCTCCAGTTTCGATTGAATACTATAGAAAACCTGACTTGAAGAATGGTCAAAAACTCAAAGATTTAGAAACCAACAATCCTAAATTTAATTATCATGAATCTCCATTGTCTAAAGGTTTTGGTAATTTGACTGTTCCACACACTCTTACAGCAATAGTTACAGAATTTGCAGTTCGTTCTAGATATCCAGATCAAAATTATCTTGGTGAACCCACGACTCCAAGATCTGCAAGGGGAGCTTTTGGAGTTGCAGGATTAATTGGATTATATACTGGTAATGGAATTTTACAAGAAAAAGAAAAATGGAGATTGGCTTTTAGTTCAAATATCAGAAGAGCCAAAGCTTCAGACGCATCCACATGGGAAGAACCAGCATCAGACTACGCTACAAGATATCCATACAATCATGTTCATCAAACAGAAAGTGGTCATCTTTTTGAAATAGATGATACGCCAGGAGCTGAAAGACTTCACCGATATCATAGAATGGGGACATTTGAAGAAATTGGAGCATTAGGTCAAAGAATTACTAAGATAGCAAATCAAGATTTTAAATTTTGTATGTCTAACTATTATGAGCAGGTTCATGGAGATTATTTACTTAATGTGTCTAATGATCTTGATATAGTGTCTACAGGATATTATCATAATACTGGAACTATGGATATGAATTCTTCAGGGGGTGTGTCTATAGCTGGTTCAGATCAAACTTATATAGGTGGTAAAGGTGGTGTAACTATTGATGCTGGTTCCGGTCCAGTTGTTATGAGGGGATCTTCTTTTCACCAAGAGATAGTCAGTGCTGAAAATACAGTCAAGACAAAGGGAAATTCTTCTACTGAAACTGGTGGATCTCATAGTATAAAGGGTGGGTCATTAAATCTCGCATCACTTGGAGGAGCTTCAGTTTCTGCTGGTGGTGCGATGACTGTTATTAGTGATAATGTTCAAGAATCTTGTGTGAACCTTGCTGGAATTGCCGGAGCTCCAGCTAGATCCTTTAAAGCAACAAATGGAAATATAGATTTTGAAACTCTATTACCTAGTCCAGTTATGGGAGCCTTTAATTTTAATGCAGGTCTTGCTGGATTATTAGGTTCAATTTCTATGGATTTTCTAGGGCAGATTTCTCTGAACATGGGGCCAAAAGGTTCAGTTGCAAAAATTACTTTAGGAGCGTCTGGAATAGAGTTATCATATTTGGCGGGTCTTGCTAGTATAAAACTAGACGCATCGGGAGTTAGTATAAATGGATTAAAAGTCGAAATGATTGGTGTAGTTACAGCTAAAGTAGATGCTCCAGCAAAGGTAGATGTTGGAAGTACTGCAACAGCTATGACTAATGTAAAAGGTACTATGGTAATGATAAATTAGGAATGAAATGGCAATACCAGTATTAGCTTGGCTTAGTCCAATAGATTCACCAGCTACAGTAGCTGATGGTCATATTTTAAAAAATGATTTAGTTACTCTTTCAAGGAAGGCTCCAACAAGTCCTGCAATAGCTGGTGCACCAGCAGGACAATATTTTGCAAGATTTAATGATGTGGATAGAGTCATTAATCCTTTTGTAGATAATTCTTCAACTCCTGCCGCGGATATTCCTGCTAATACTATGTATACCTTCACAGATAGAGGGCATATGAGTTTAGAGGGAGGTGTTTTTGAGTTATTACCATTTTCTTCTGGTGTGTCTCCAGCTACTACAGTAGAGTATGTGGATTTTGCTGGAACTGGTCATAGTCCATATCCAGAATCATATGACCAAATAGGAGCCAATGGTACAGAGGCAGGAATTCTACTCTGTGGTGCGAAGACAAATGTTGAAGTTAGTCATACTTATACTGTCGGCCCACAAAATGTAGGTTCTGCTGTTGGAGATGAATATGGAACGAGTGCGTCGGCTTGGGCAGCTGCAGCGCCAGGCGGAACTCAGACACTTGCAAGACTTACTGGTGGACAGTTTTTTTCTTATTTTGGAGCAGAAACGGTCACGGCCGTTTTCCCACTAACATTATTCAATAATGGTGTAGGGAACTCTGGTACTGATTCTGGAAATACAGGTTTTATTGGAGCAACTGTAAATAAACTATCTGAAAATTATACAGTAGGTGGAACTTATAATGTCGGAGATAGTGTATCAAATCCACATACTGGTTCAGTATTATTTGAATTAAGAAATGATACTGTGGCTACTATTAGTGATGGAAACGTAAAAAAATCAGTAACAGGTACGGCGTCTTGGGCATCTGGTCAGGGGAGAACAGTAACATTCACGACTGCGGATGACCACCTTTTGGCAGATGCAAATAATAGAGTTTATATATCGGGGGCAAGTAATACTGCAATGAATGGACTATGGAACGTCGCAACTGTTACTAATAGTACAGTATTTACTACAACAATTTTTGGTGCTCATTGTGGGCCTAGTGCAATAACGAGTGATGTAACTATAGAAACATATGATGGTATAGATAAAGCCGGTGGGATACTCAGGAAATCCGCTGGAAAAATAACTTCAATAGTTAGAAAGCGTGCAAGTGTTGGTGGGAGTAGTCCAGCAACATATAACCAATATTTTGAATATATTGGTGCACATGGAGTTGTAGAAACTGGTACTGTGGTAATAAATATTGATACTACTACTTCAGGTACTAGTAGTAATTTTAGTGGTAGTGTAACTAGAACTAGTGGAACAGTATTAACTACATCTACAACAAATCATGCTGGTAGTGACAATAGTACTACAACAATATGGGAAGGAACTGCAACAGTATTTGAAAGTTCCGAATCTATTACAATTATTGGTGGGGGTGTGAGTGGGAATAATCAAGTTATATTAGATGGTGAAGTATCAATATCCTCTGACGTTGGATATGCATTTTCTGGTAATTCAACATCTAGTGAAGTTTCTACTATTTATTTTACTGGTGCAACGGATTCAACGAATATGTTCCATGATGCAGGATTTATATTGGATACAAATACTGGTAGAATATATACAGAAGGAGCACCATCAACTCAACCTTCTGGAACTGATGGAATGCCCGGCGGGTTTGATCCAACTACAAATCCAAATGGAGGAGTGAAGGAAATAGATTCGTGGTGTCCAAGATATGTTCACGCAAAACAGAAAGCTTTAGATCGAGCAGATCCATCAGAACAATTAAAAGCTAATACCTCTGGGAAGTTTTCATTAGACCAGATGATAAATTCTCCTATAGTGGACGCGGATGGATTGATAACTACGTTGTTACTCCCTAGACATGGATTTCATGAAATTTGTTGGTTTACTATACGAGCAAGTAAAAATCCTGCTCATAGAAGAACACCTAATACATTTGTAGAGGGTGAAGATTTTATCGATAGGAAGTTTGGGATTAAAGTATTTACGAATACTAATAGTGATAGAAATGAAATATTATTAGATTATATTGATATATCAAATAAAGATGTGGTATCAAATACAGATACTTCATTTACAAAAACTGTAGGTGATGATCGAGTTGCAATAACAAATAAAGAACATTTAACATTAGGTTATGCTAATGGAACATTTAAAAATAATTAGGAGGAAAATATGGGAATGCCAGCATCATTAGCAGGAGATATGTCATTAGGGCACGCCTTCTCACCAAGTCCAATTACTCCCACTACAACAAATGTAATGGTCGAAAAGAAAATTCCTCATGTTGCTGGAGATGCAATTGTGGTTCATGTATTGGGTACTTCAGCACATGCTGGAACAATATTAAATGCTTCTACTACAGTTTTTTTTGGAGGGAAAGCTGCTGCAAGACTTATGGATACTGCAGATTGTGGAGCTCAAATTTTGGGTACTTCAGCAACAGTTTTGGTAGGATAGGAAATCAATATGGGAAAGTGGACTGAGGGTAGACCAGAAAAAACAACCGAATTTATAAATGATTTGTCTAAGTTAAAAGAGTTAGTGTTTCAACAATTGTCTGAATTAAAATCTAAACGATCAGAGTTAGTTCAAGATCTAAAAGAAAAGGAACAAGAGATGAAAGAAAAGGGAACAAATGGCTGAATGGCAAAGTATAGAACTTGCTGATAGCGATACTCTTGAAGCCCTCGGAAAGTATGGGACTGATGCTGTAACAAAAATTGAGACTGCTCTTGAAATTGTGAAGGGTGGTGCAGAAGTTGGAAAGTTGTTTTTGATGACTGCGGTAAATCCTGTAGCTGTTGCAATAGTTCTTGCAGCTGATGAAATGATATCGGTCTTGAGTCAATACAAAGAATCTGGTATATCAATATTGATCATTGACCCCACCGATCCTCGGAATGGGAAGGTTCAGGAAAATAAATTGGGTCTAAAAATACTCAAAGACTCTGTAGGTGCAATATTTAAAATCTCATATCCTCATCCACAACCACCACCAAGTGCAATTTCTGGTACATATACTGTGAATGATGAATAT
>CAWVSO010000042.1:0-7716 GCA_963932585.1 uncultured euryarchaeote | reverse complement strand
ATAAGTGGCGTTAAAAAAATCCAAACTGAGATTTTGTAAATGAGAATATGCATCGATTCGAACAGAATTTTGAATATTATTTGCAAATGAATTCCAACCCCAGTTTCTAAACCAATGCAGAATTGCACTAATAATGAAAGATATTGTCAATAATAAAACAACAAACCAAAACTGCCCAAGACTAGATGAAGGAGTGGAATTGGGTGATAGAAAAGGAACATGGAATGATTTATTTTTTAGAATGATAGAATCTATAGCTAATCCAAGGAGAAATGGAGGTATGATGTCAAATATACGAGCGAATAGATTTGTTGTGAACCCGGTTAAAAAATAACGGATGTTTGGGACCCCGTAATCATTTAAAATACGAATCATAGGATTGGAAGAATTAAATGAAATGGAACGGGGATTTCTACCAAGCATATGAGAATACAAGTGATAGTTAGAGTTGCGTAGTAAAAGTTTCCTTGTATTTTGCAGCTATGGAAATGTTACTGCATCCCCTACAGAAATATTATGTTTTGTTGTCCAACCATAAGGTAATTCTATAACCCATATTCCTTTGTCCTCATAAACGTTATAGGGAAAGGATTCTGGTTGAGCGTGATAGATTGAAACTATAAACCCATTGGAATTTATGAAGAGTAAATCGATAGGAAAATTCATATTTCGCATAACATATGCCTGGTTTGTTTCATAAGGATGAATGAAAATCATACCTTGATTTTGATCAAGAGATTTCGTGTAGCTTAGGCCAATATAGCGTTTGATAAAAGTGTCAGATGTTCGGAGTTGCACGGTGTAAGCATCGCCTTCAGAAATGTCGTATATGGTTGCGGTTGCAGAGTATTGTTGGGATAATCCATAAGAAATGATAAAAGTGGATGAAAGGAGCAATAAGATGAGTATTAAAACTATCGAATAGAAAAATTTTGGTTTGTTGAAATTGGAATAAAAAATTGAAAAAAACCGAGAAGATTTATTCATTAATGGGTCGGGCAGGATTTGAACCTGCGACGTCCACCATGTAAAGGTGGCATCATACCGGACTAGATCACCGACCCGCATTAAGAAATATAGAACTGAGCTGGAATAACAATTGTGAATGGTAAATTAATATGGACAACATAACACAGTTTAAGACCAGAGGATATTGAATTGTAAGAGAGATAGAACAAAATGTCAAAGAGTATTGGGACTATATTGTTTGGAGAGGGCGGGGATGTGATTAGAGATTCTAGAATTCAAGCATTGGTACTTGCTAGTGGTGTTTTGATAATGGAGTCTGCAGTACTTAGTCCAATAATTGCAGACCTTGCTGTTGAATTTTCAGTTGGAGAAGCTAGAGCAGGACTATTGATGCTTGCATATACGATACCACTAGTGATTTTGGTACCCATAATGGGCATTCTATCAGATAGATATGGGAAAAAATATTTTTTAGTTCCAGGGTTGGCTCTTTTTGGTTTGGCAGGAGTTGGAATTGCGTTTGTTAGTTCTTTTGATAGCATATTGGTATTAAGAATGTTACAATCAGTGGGCCACGCTGCTGCTGGGCCAATTGTAATTGCAATGATTGGAGATTTTTATAGTGGAGTTCAGGAAACTACAGCGCAAGGCATTCGAACCGCAGGAATAAATATGGGAATAATAGGAATCCCAATACTTAGTGGAATACTGTTTGTGTATTCATGGAAATATCCATTTTTACTTTATTTTGTCGCAGTTCCAGTTGCAATATGGGCATGGTATGTAATTCCACAAACTAAAGAAACTGGTGAGTCTTCAATTGGAGATTATATAAACGAATTATTGGCGCTTTTTAAGAAACCACAAATGGCATACCTGGTTAGTACATTTGTCGTGAGATTTTTGTTGTTGTTTGGGTTCCTTACATATATTTCTGTGTTGGCAATAGGAGAAGCAGGACTTAGTGTCAAAGCTGCAGGTTTGTTAGTAGCAGTGAAGGGAGTAGTTTCTCTTGTAAGTTCTACTCAAGTGGGGAGGTTTTCTAATAGATTTTCTACGGAGAACATAATAATAGGAGGGTTTTTTATAGGAAGTGTTGGTGTGATACTTATGGGAGTTATCCCAACATCAGTTGCAATTGCCATTGGTGCAGTTCTATATGGTTTTGGAGATGGCATTGTTAGCCCTAGTCAGAAAAGTTTAGTTAACCAGATTTCTCCAGAGGGGATGAGAGGAGGTGCAGTTTCTGTTGCAACTACACTCCAAAACTTGGGAAAGGTAGTAGGCCCTGGAATGATTGCCATTATGCTTCTTGTATCAAATATTTCAATTGCATTTACAATCGTAGGGATAACTGGATTGATAGGGGGAGTTGGATTAATGATAGGATTTAAAAGGTCGAAATTTTAACTTTTCATGAGAAACGATAAGACCATGTCCAAATATATTTATTGACTAGACCCTATATTGTTGATAGATCACATGGGTGAATACCACATAGCCACTTCGATTGAAGACGCTTTGGAGAAATTATCAAGTTGTGAAAATGACTCACAAATCATAGCAGGCGGGCAAACTATGATGTTGTTGATACGTCAGGGACTTATTGATCCAGACCTATTAGTTGACATTAGTAAAATAGAACAAATGAGAGGAGTAGTGGAAGATAAAGAAAGTATCAGGATTGGTGCTGCAACTACGTATTCAGAACTGAAAAAAAATAGCGTAATTGAAAAAGAATTTGGCTATTACAAAGATGCTTTATCCGAGATATCTGGACCCCAAGTTAGAAACCAGGGGACTATAGGAGGAGGTCTTGTTTATGGAGATCCCGCACTAGATACTCCACCAGTATTATTGACATTGAATGCGGAGTTGGAGATTCAAAGTTTAGAAGGCACACGGAGAGTTAAACTAGAAGATTTTTTTGTAGATTACTATGAAACTGCAATAAATGATGGGGAAATTTTAACAGGGATTATAATTCCGAAATTACCCAAAATGTCTGCAGGAAAATATAGAACTATGACACCGAGACAAGGAGATTATGCTTTAGCAGGAGTTTGCGTTAGGCTAACGTTGAATGAAAATCAGGAATGCATTTGTGCCAGGATTGGATTGACAAGTGGAGGGGACATTCCTAAGAGGGCTATAACTTCTGAAAAAAAATTAGAAGGGACCCTAATTCAGGATGAAGTAATAGAAGATTCTGTAAAACGTTTGGAAGATGTTCTTGAGATAGATGAAGATATCCAGACACCGAAATCATATAGAGAAAAAGTATTCGAGGGAATTACAAGACAAACTATCATAGATGTCAGATCCATATTGGAGGGGATGGAACGATGAGCGGAATGAAATTGGATATAAATAATAAAATTTACACAGTGAATGTGTCCCCATATAAATCACTCAGAGATGTTTTAAGGTACGATATAGGATTGACAGGAACAAAAGAAAGCTGTGATTCTGGCGTGTGTGGAGTGTGCACAGTGTTACTTGAAAAAGGCGCAGTGAAGTCATGTTTGATTCCAGTTGGGAAAGTAATTGGAGAGAAAATAACTACTATAGAAGGGTTGGCGATAGATGGTGAACTATCGAAAATGCAACAAGCTTTTGTAGATTGTTTTGCATCTCAGTGTGGGTACTGTATCCCTGGATTTATAATGGCAGCAACTTCCTTATTGGAAGAAAATAACAAACCCACCATTCAGGAAATTAGAGAAGGATTGAGTGGAAATTTATGTAGATGTACAGGGTATGTAAAAATAATTGATGCAGTTAAGAAAGCTGCTGAAAGTGAGATTTAGAATTATGAGCCAAAGTGTCCAGGATGAAATTCAAACGAAACAAAGTTCAAATACTCGCCATATTGGGAAATCAATTCACAGGGTTGACGCCCCACATAAAGTGACAGGCAAAGCTATTTATGCCATGGACATTCAGCCAAATCGTTTATTGCATGTTAAATTATTAACGAGTCCTGTTTCACATGCCAAATTGGTTGAAGTGGATATAGAAAAAGCCAGACAAATGGAAGGTGTCGAGGTTATAATAACGTATGATGATGTCCCAAATACTAGGCGTGGACAGTTCATATTGGATCAGCCTATACTAGCATCTGAAAAACTTCGATACATAGGAGAACCCATAGCAGCTGTTGCTGCAGAAACTCCAGAATTGGCAGAAAAAGCTGTGAATGCTATCAAAATAAAATATGAAGAGCTCCCAGCGATATTTGATTTGGAAGAAGCATTCTCAGAAGACCCACATGCAATAGTACATGACGATATTCAAAGTTACCAATTTGCCAAACAAGGAGATCCCAGGTTTGAGAAAAGAGATCATGTGGAAACAGAATATGAAAATCGACCTAATTTGATGTATTCAGATACGTTAAATGTCGGAGATATTGATTCGGCTTTTGATAAAGCAGACCATATTATCGAGGGCAGATATGAAGTTAAAGCGTTACAGCATTGTTCAATGGAGCCACATGTTGCTGTTGGCCAGCGCGGCCCCAATGGAATAACTATTTGGACATCCCAGCAGGTCCCCCACAACATCGAAACTGAATTGTGCATGGCATATCCAGATTTATTTCCAGGAGAATTGGAGATAAAATCCCCATACATAGGAGGGGGGTTTGGAGGTAAAATTACTCCTTTTATAGAATCTATTTTAGTAGGTATTTTAAGAAAAACTTTGAGGCCAGTTAGGCTTCAATTGACAAGATCTGAAGAATATACAGTAGGAGTTAGTAGGCCGCAAGTGATAGTTAATGTCAGAGATGGAATTACAAAAAATGGGAAAATAATAGCTAGAGATTCAAGAATTTTGTTCAATGTTGGGGCATATAATGAACAAGTATTTAGATGTACAGTCAGTGGACCCAGCGTCACCATAGGCTCCTATGATATCCCAAATGTGAAATATACAAGTTGTGCCGTATATACTAATTTACCCAAGTATGCTGCGTTTAGAGGTTTTGGAAAACCCGAGGTGAATTGGGCTATGGAAAGAAATATGGATAAAGGTGCAAAAAAAGTTGGTTTAGATCCCGTTGAGTATAGACGAATTAACCTTTTAAGATCAGGAGACATTAATGCTAAAGGAGAAATATTGGGTAATGTTGACACAGAGGCTTGTTTGACAAAATCTTCAGAGAGGATTAGATCGATAGATGTTAAGAATGAGTATCCAAAATACGATACAGATGAATGGAAGATAGGGATTGGAATTGCTTATGGAAATAAACCAGTTTCGAGAGCTTCTGCTGCAGCTACGGTTAAAATTCAAAAGGACATGAATGTGATTGCATATGTTGGTGCGCCTGAGATAGGCCAGGGGGCTGAAACGGTTTTGACTCAGATAATTGCTGAAGATTTTGATATTGAGTTAAAAAAAGTTAGGATAATTGCTGGAGATACATCAAACAGCCCTTATGATAGAGGTCCAACAGGGAGCAGGTTTACATACCATACAGGAAATGCTGTTCGAAAGGCGATAGCGGATGTAAAAGAAAAAATATTTGGCCTTGCTGCTGGAGAATTTGGAGAAGGTATAGAACCGATAGATTTGAAAACTTCAAATGGAAAAATAATTGTCAAAGGTAAAGAAGATAAATGGATCCATATTAATGATCTTTTTTCAACTTACGGGCAAATGACAGGTGTTTCGAACACTATGTTAAAAGAGGGTGGAGAGCTTATTGGGACTGCCACATATGATTCTAGAAAAGGAGGAAAGCATCATGCTTTTTGGACTCCAGTTGGCCAATCGGCAATAGTTGCAGTCAATCAGATAACTGGAAGGGTGGAAATTCTCAAAATTGTTACTGCCACAGACATAGGATGTGCATTAAATCCAAAAAATGTTGAGCAGCAAATAGAAGGTGCCACTGGACAGGGTATAGCTAGTGCAGTGTATGAAGAAATAATATATGACAAAGGGTTTGTGACCAATCCCAATTTCAAAGATTATCGCATCCCTGGAACTATGGAAATGCCTTATGAATCTGAAACAATTATAATTGAGACAGAAGATGAGATGGGACCATATGGAGCTAGAGGTGTTGGTGAAATGGGGATGATAGCTTCTGCACCTGCTATTGGAAATGCCATCTCTAACGCCCTTTCAATTGAATTTGATACGATACCAATAACACCTGAGAGAATAATCGATGCATTATATAAAAAATAATTAAATTTGACTGCTAAGAGGCTATTTTCCTGAAACGTATTCCTTGCCCTCGATCTCAGGATCGAGTGTACTTTTAACAAATAACTCTTCTGGAGAATATTTCTTCGATATAAGTCCTTGATTATATGCGTAATCTAATAATTTATCAAGGGTTTTTTCGTTTGAAGGAACTAGGCCATAGGGCCAAGGATTTGATCCGATCGTTCGTTGTTGATGGTCTAGATGTTCCCTTGCCCATGCTAGAGCGGTCCAACGAGGATCTTCTAGTTTGTGTAGGCATATGTCACGTGCTTGTGAAAATGCTTTATGGATATTTGTTGCTATCCAAGGATATTTTTCTAGTAGGCTATTTCGAATTACAACAGTATGCATTAGAGGGAAGTGGTTCGTTGACTCGTAATAATTTTGTTCTTCTTCAAAAGGGTTTTTAAAGATGTGAGATGCCCCTTGATTATTTTTAACTGAGTCCAGCAAAGCAGGATAAAACGCAGCATCTAGATCGCCGGATACTAGCATTTCTTCAATATTTCTTCCCTCAGGTATTCGTTGAACATTGAAATTGTTAGGAATTTTTAATTGAACGTCTTCAGAGTCATCAGTATACCATTCTACTGAAGTTAAGTCGAGACCATAGTGCTCTTGTGCTATACCACGCATCCAGATTCCTGCTGTGGTTTGCCAAGTTCTAAGACCAATTTTCTTCCCTTCAAAATCCCCAGGATCATTGGATTGATTCGAACTATTTTTGAACATGTATGAATGACGGAATCTTCGGTGGGGAAAGACAGTTATTGCTGTGAAAGGATAAGAATCAGAGTTTTCACGAGAAGCTAGATAAGAACCCAGAGACATTTCACATATATCAAACTCCCCGTGGCGCAACATTCTCCAATGACGTTCTGGAGATTCATACGTTAAAACTGTTAGATCTATTCCACTTGGACTTATTAATCCTGTATGAAGGGCATATGTTAGATCATATTCCCCACAAGCCAGTGTTAAGTTTATTGTCATCTAGAGAGTTTAGATTCCTGTTGTATTAAAAAGCGTGTAATTAGATTAAATTGATTAATTTTATACCAGAATGTTAAGTTGTTGAGAGGACTATAGTAAAGAGTATTATGGACCATTGGCGCCTAAAATTTGGAAAGATTGAACCTTCTGTTTGGAATCATGGAAATGAATTTAGAAAAATGATCGTAGAGGGTGTAGAGATGTATGTAGTGAACATGGGTGTGGAAAAATTTACACCGGAGAACCTTTCAGAGGCTTTTGAACAGGTATATCCTGCGGCAAAAAGACTAGATGAGAGAGGTGTTGATTGTATTATAGCGGGTGGAAGCCCAATTTTTGCACTTAAAGGTGCTGCAGGAGAAGATGAATTACTTGATCGCATAAATGCAGAGATACGTGCCCCGATAACAACTAACTTAAAATCCCATGTGGATGCTATGAAAGCAGTTGGTGCAAAATCCATCATAGCCGTTACCCCGTATCCCAAAGAGAGAAATGAAGAACGGGTGAAATATCTAAAGGATCGTGGAA
>CAWVSO010000041.1:0-7717 GCA_963932585.1 uncultured euryarchaeote | reverse complement strand
GAGTGGGTTGGTGAAATGAACTAAGGGCCATTCACTTCTTTTTTCTAAATAAGATAGGACTGCACTCGCTTCGAATAAATCCGGCCGGATTTCACGGTCTACGGTCAGGACTTCATCAGATACTTCTTCTATGAAGCCTTGCAAACTTTTTGGCATTACATAAAAAAATACAAGATATGCTTACTTATAATCTTCGAAGCTGTTTTCTGGATTAGTGTCACTATGGAATTATAAGAAATGGTGATAGTTCTGTTGGTTAAGTTTATGTCTGAATAAAATTGAAGTTTGATGATAATGCTTGAAATAAATGATTCTGCTCCAAATTTTAATTTGTTGAACCAAGATGGGAAAAGAATTAGTCTAAAAAACTTTAAAGATAAAAATGTTGTAATTTATTTCTACCCCAGGGCAAACACGCCCGGGTGTACAACTGAATCATGTGGGTTTAGAGATGACTGGTTGGGATTTGAAAGAGAAAACATATCAGTAATTGGAATAAGTGACGACCCTGTTGAAAAAATATCGCAATTTCATAAAAAATATGATTTGAATTTTGACCTTCTAAGTGATGAAAATGGAGAAATGTCCAAAGAATATGGCGTATATGTGGAAAAAAATATGTTTGGGAAAAAATTCATGGGAATTAAAAGAGGCACGTATATTGTATGCCCGCATGGAAAAATTTTAAGTGTTTATCCGAAAGTAAAAGTTGCAGATCATGCTAAGCAGATTTTAATTGAAATGAAAGATAAAAAATGCAGTCATAGCGATGGCACTTAGGATATTGAAATATGGGTGTGGTAAAGTGAATTGTAGATTAAAAACCTAGATTTAGTTCCCTATCAGCCCATTTTTGTAGCTTTGATAAGGAAGACTTTTCAAACTTGGATATTGGATCGTCAGACCCTAGTTCGGTTCCTTTAAAGGCATTTATTACAGAACACTCTGCACCATCACAATAGTTGATCAAAGTTTCCAGGTTTTGTGAAGGAAATTGCAAAGGAATTGTTATATCGTTTATGAAAATTGCTTTTTTGATTGGGGGTAAAGTACTGATTAAAGTTTCTGCTCTTTTGGAGTTCATGGATGCCATTTCAAGGGCTTCTTTTTCATTTTTACTTTCGGCCCTAGGTGCATAAGTTTCTAAATAGCCATACCAAATGTCAGAATTTAAAGTGGTGAAACGTGATAAATGCCGACCCAGTACTCTACCGTTATAAAGATATTCTGGGCCAAACTCCAATACAATTATATTTTTTGAACCGTTTAATGAAATCCATTTTTCAAGAGCTTTTGATGTGAGCCTAGTTTTACCGGAATTTGAGGGGCCAGTTATAAGAGTCGATCCTTGAAGTGGAAATGGTAATTCGTCATTGTTTAACATGGCTCTATTTAGAAAATCTAAGAATAATGAATTTAAAAATTAGAATTAACATCGATGTAGAAAGGATAAGAGAAAAAACCACAACCAATCCCGAAAGAGAAATTGGGTCTACAATGCTGAGTGAGTTTGTATCGAATACAGATGGCAGATGACTTTTTATGATATATGCAGCTGCCGTGTAAGAAGTGATGACCACCAATGCGATCCCCCCAATATTCAATACAGGGTGAGTTTTTTCAGAGAGTTCAGAAATGTTTAGAATATATAGAACTAGAAGTAAAGCAAATGGAGTTCCAACTAATCCAACTGCCAGAACAACTACGAGTAAAGAGAAAAATGATCCAGAAATAAATGCACCGCTAGCTGAGAATAGAGCGAAGAAAATCAATAGAACTTTGTGTCTTGATATTGGAATGATTTGATCGGAATTTTTAAACTTTGATAATGGAATTAATCTTGTCAAAGTAGGGGGGATTGAGGAATCATTTGATCCATCGAATGCCCAACCTAATTTATCTGCTATAGGGTATATGGGAACTAGAGTATTGCCACCTAAAGTTGATATTCCAGCAGCCCAAAGTCCAAACAAAAATAGCCAGGTTGCATGAGATCCAGTTAGAGGACCTAATGCTTGGGCCGCTTTTACTGCAGTCAAATCTGCAGGAATAATACTAGGAGAGTGAAGAACACTAGCCGCAACTAAGAAAATTGCCACACTGTAAACACCGAATGCCACAAGCATGGATGCACCAATGTCAAAGGAAGCTAGAGAATAATCATTTTTAGTCCAGTTTCTAGCCATCATAACATAAGAGTGGACAGTTATCAGAGATACATGGACTGCACCCCCTAGAATTCCAGCTGCGATTAATGCCCCATTAGATCCAGATGGAAAAGAAGGTATTAAACCAGATATTGCATGAATCGGGTCAATCTGTACAACGAAAAGTGAGGAGATAAAAATTAAAACTATTATGGAAACAAGTGCCTTTGCGAGTAGTTCAATGAAACGATATCCGCGTCCTGCTAGACCGAACGCTAGTACAATTGCCCACACAATTCCCCATATTCTAGAATCAATTCCAGTGATTAATTCACTTATATCGGAAACGCCTTTCATAATTATAAGTTGAGCTAGTCCTGCTGCAACTACTACATCAATTACTAGAATCCATGCCCATCTATTTCCAATATTTTCCTCTACTGCGCGGATTAAACCGGTTCCAGTCAGAAGGCCAAGTCTCATTGACAAATACTGAGCAAGAGACCCTAAAATTGCAGATAGAACTACTATCCAGAGAAAAACGTGTCCAAAAACTGCACCAGCAGTTATAACACTGGCCATGGTTGCAGGTCCTGCGGCGATTGCCCCGACTATCCAAGATGGCCCAGTTTTATAGAGTAGATTTTTCCAAGAAAGAAATTGTATTTTTAACATAGAATTTGCACCAATAATATTATTAATGACGTCAGTTATATTTAACTACTTTTTTGAACTGTTTTGGTCTAGATTGCTTAGATCTTGTATCTCTTCTTGAAATCGTTCGAATGCGAAATCTTCCAAGGGAAAGAATTTATGAAGAACTTTTGGGAAAAATGATTTCCCATGGGCGAAGAAGATTGATAGGATTGATGAGATAAAAGCTGCCCCAGAAAACGCCATAATGAAACTACTTTCAGGGGCGAAAGTCCCGAAAAATGGGATACTGTTGATGATAGATGAAATGAATGAATTTGGGAAATAAATAAGTCCAACTGTTAAACCAATTATCGAAGATAAAACAAACCCAGATCCAGTTGTTTTTTTAGAATAAAGACCATAAAGCAGAGGTCCTGCTATAGCTGCACAAAGTAAATCTGCCAATAAAAATAATTGAAGTACACTTCGAGCCCTGATACTTATAAATATTGCAATTGCAGCCATTATGATTATGATTACCCTACTTCCAAAACGTAAAGAACTATCAGAGGGGGTGGGGAAATATTTAGGCAGATCTACTATGATGATACTTGTAAGGGCATTTAGTAAAGAATCTGCAGTCCCAATTGTGAGCAATAGTGCCAACAAGAGAACCACTAATAAAACAGGTTCTGGAGAAACTGACTGGAACAATAAGAAGAAAGCAGAACTAGCATTGTAACCGGGGTTTGATGGATCGGTTATTAAGTCTATATGCCCTCGTGCAATCACACCAAACAGTCCAGCTATAATGACTACGAACATGTTAATAAATGCAGCAGTTATGAAAGATGTTTTAAGAGTGGAGTCGTCGCGAGAAGAATAAATTCTTTGCCACCAGGTTTGGTTAAGAAGTTCAGCTCCTAGTATAGCTATAGCAATCCAAAAACCAAATAAAAGTCCGGTTTTAAATCCAGGATTGAGTAAATTTGGATCAACTGACAATACGTTTACATAAACTGTTTCAGCCCCACCTAGTGTATAGATAATGAAAATGGCACACGCTGCGATTAATGGCAGGAGTAAAATTGTTTGTAGTGTGTCTGTGAAAATACTAGCCTTGAGACCCCCATAACCTGTGTATAGAAGTACAAAAAATATTATTAGGAATGCGGATTGCCAGCGAGGTATATCCATGATTGATTCCAAAACACCACCCATTCCGGTTAGTTCTGCGGACAGAAAGAGGATCATATAACATACACTCACAAATAGGACCAACCCATAAGCTAGAGGCCCATATCGGACATACGCGTATTCTGTTACACTATGGCCTTTGGGGATTAGTTTACGAATCCTTGGGCCAAGTTTTGAGTATGTTAAAAGAGGTAATGCTTCCCCAATGCCATACCCTATAATCGCAGATAAACCTCCGAAAACAGCACCAGCCTCTACAGGAATAAAAAGAATCCACACACCCATAACAGATGAAATGAGGGTTGCAACAGTTGCACCTGGTCCGATTGTGTTGCGTGAAGAGATTAAATCCTCTACAGAATTTATTTTTCCTTTTGAATGCCAAATGCCTAAAATTGTGAAACTAATTAAGATGAAAAATGACAGTGTTAAGAATAAAGTTGAATTCATAAAAAAATTTAACAACGTTTAATTTAAATTCGAATATAAAAGGATTATGTATGATTGTGATTGTTTTATTAGCTACGTGAATAATAAATAAGTGAGTTTGAATCAGATTAGAGATAAAAATGAAAATTGATATTGAAAATGGTAAAAGGAAAACGGCCCCAGTAACTCCCCCCATAGCTATGAGTATAGCAGGGAGTGATTCAGGAGGTTGTGCAGGTATTCAAGCAGATCTAAAAACTATAGAATCGATAGGAGTGTTTGGGACTTGTGCCATTACATCCATTACAGCCCAAAATACAAGTGGAGTGGATTCAGTTATGGCAATACCAGTATCTGAAGTAGAAGCCCAAATAAAATCAATCTTGTCAGATTTTAAAGTAAATGCTGCTAAAACTGGCATGTTAGCCAATTGTGAGATAATAGAAATGATAGCTAGAGTCTCGAATGGTTTTGATTTTCCACTAGTAGTTGACCCTGTCATGATATCGACATCGGGGGATAAATTATTAGAAATTGGATCTGAGAAAGCATATAGAAAATTAATTAAAAATTCTCAGATAGTAACACCTAATTCTGATGAAGCAGGGGTGTTGTCAGATATCACGATAGAAACTACAGATGATGCTATTGAGGCTGGTAAAAAAATACTTGGCATGGGTACAGAAAGTGTCCTTGTGAAAGGAGGACATATTCCGAGCGCCAAAGTGGTAGACGTATTTGTGACTGATAAAGAGACAATTGAAATTGATCATAAATGGATAGATTCAGATATAACACATGGTTCTGGGTGTACGTTGTCTAGTGCAATTGTAGCCAACATTGCAAATGGGAGTTCAATTAAAGAATCAGTTTTATCGGGTATTTCTTTTGTGGAGCGTGCACTGAGATATCCAATTAATATCGGTAATGGCCCAGGTTCAATTCATCACTTTGCGACAATAAGAGAACTTGCAGATCGCCACGTCACTCTTGAAAGTGTTAGAAGGATTGTAACTGAAATGAGTAAAATGGATATTAGATCACTAGTACCAGAGGTTGGAATGAATATAGTGGGTGCAACGAATTATGCGGAAAGAGTTGAAGAGATAGCAGGAGTAGAGGGGAGAATTACTAAAACATCAGATGGCGTGAATATTGGAACAGATATAAGATTTGGGGCGTCAAGTCATGTTGCTAGATTTTTAAGAGAGTCTAGAGAATACCACCCGTGTTTTAGACTTGCAATGAATTGTAAATTTGATAAAGAGATTGAGTCTAAAATAAAAAAAATTGGATGGGAAACTAGGGAATATTTGAGAGAGAATCAAGATGAAAAGAATACAATGGAATGGGGCGCTAGACAAGTTTTCACCGAAGAGAATTTACCTATAAAAGTAATAATTGACAGAGGTGCCATGGGAAAAGAGCCTATGTTGAAACTTCTATTTGAAACCCCAGAAGAAATGTTGTCAAGTATAGAATTATTATTAGATTGACGCTATTTATAAATACTTTTCACCAAATTAACTGAAATAGGTTTTGCACCGTACTCTAGTGAAGAAAGCTCTAATTCGACCAATTCTTTTCTAGAAGCGTCAAGCGTTGCTATATGATTCCCAGCTAGTTCTCCTGCGGTGCTTTTGAAACAGGTTGGCCCACAAGATATGAGTATTTCCTTAACGCTACGGAAACCTGGATACAATAAGATATCCCCGGTAGAAGGATATACCGTGTGATTTTCACGAGGCAATTCTGGCAGATTGTAACTATCTATATCTATCCAAACTGCAAAGCCACTCCATCTAACATGGAAAAGTTTTGATGTTAGAGGGAGTAAAGATAGGAAAGCTTCGGTTGATTTTGGAGCATCTGATTCGAGGAGAGTAGCAGAGAAAATATCGCCGTCAATATTGAATTCAACTTCCATATACCCAACAATACTAGATAGAGATAGTATATAAATTTCGATGAGGTATTAAGCGTAAGTTTTATCTAGATATTCGATTATATCTGAGCTCTCGTATAGAGAAATGCCTGTTGTGTTGTCTACTAAAAATGGTATTTGATCTTCCCCTCCAAGGGCCATCATTGAGTCATAGGATAGTTGATTAATGACATTTCCGCCGCTCTTTGAAGTGTGCCGAGGGTTGTGAGAAACATAAGAAATTCCAAGCTCAGTTAATTTTTTTCTGACTTTTGAACACCATGGGCAATTCTCCGCTTGATATAATTCCATCATGTTAATAAAGTTTGTAGAGGAGACGGATTAATTTGACGAAGAATGATTTGAAGATAATAGATTGGTCCAACCATAATAACCTTCAGATAAATTTGAAATTTTAGCACCTTGAGGAACACCAGTATAAGATTTTAGTAGTCTTATTGCTTGCAAAGAACTTTGACCAATTGAACAAACAACAACGATGTTAGATTCAAGGTCAATATTCTGAATTTCTCTTGCAAAACTATGTAAAGGGAGATTTAAAGATCCAGGGATACTACCATTCAGATATTCATTTTCAGGACGAACATCAATTACTTGTATATTGGTTCCTTCTTTCAATTCGTCATATAATTCGTTGGCAGTTATTTCCACCGTATCTTCCATATTATTTATTTAGTTCATAGAAACTTAAAAGCATTTACTTGAAAAGGTAAAAATAAGTGATGATACTCTATGTTTATGTCAAAAGATATCTAAGTAAAGAACATGAATGGTCCAAACCTCGATTCAAAAAGACTCGAGAGATACTCTAGACAGATCATTATGGAAGAGATAGGACCTAGTGGCCAGGATGCCTTATTAAAAAGTAGAGTTTTAGTCATAGGTGCTGGCGGGTTGGGATGCCCTGCCATTCAATATTTGGCTGCTGCAGGAATAGGAACAATAGGCATAGTTGATGATGATGTGGTAGAGATGTCTAACCTGCATCGTCAAGTGATTCATGGCGTAGGAGATCTTGGAAAGGAAAAAGTTGAAAGTGCACGTGAATTTATACACCAAATTAATCCAGATGTTGTTGTTGAAACGCAATGTGCACGTGCAGTTCCTCAGAATATCATAGATTTAGTGAAACGGTATGATTTCATCATAGATGGTACAGATAATTTTGAAAGCTGTTTTCTGATTAATGATGCGTGTACTTTATTGAGTAAGCCATACAGTTATGGTGCAGTTCTTAGATTTTCTGGAAGGGCTATGACATTTCCTGCAAAAAATGAGTCCCCATGTTATCGTTGTGTTTTTGCAAATGCACCTCCGATGGGCACAGTCCCCGATTGTTCAACTGCAGGTGTCATAGGAAGTG
>CAWVSO010000040.1:0-7747 GCA_963932585.1 uncultured euryarchaeote | reverse complement strand
GTATCAGGTGGCATCTTTATTGCAGATCGTTCAGGGACATCGATTACGTCGTCGTGTATCTTCATTTGGCCAGGACCCTGTATTTGAAAATATAATTCTTCCTGATTTGCATGAGTGTGAAATGTTGTTTGTTGTCCTGGGGATAGATACCACACGCTGGATCTTGTTTGTTTCAGATCCAGAATGTCAGTTAGAACTACTCGCGGGGTGCCTGATTTTCCGGGAGTTTTTTGCGCATCGTCTAATGAAATAATGGCATATTCGGTCATGTGAGTAATATATTTGGTTATTTGGTAAAATAGTTTTGGAAGAGGTAGTATGGGAGAAGGGTTTATTTTGATTAGGAAGTATACGTAAATTATGGATATACCTATAAAAATAGATGTTGCGGTAGTAGGTGGTGGGGCTGCTGGATTGAGTGCAGCTCTTTTAACTGCAAAAAACGGATTGTCAACTCATGTATTTGACATGGGAGATTCTGGTGTGTCCAAAGCTGTTTTGGACAATTATCTTGGTATTGAGAGAATAGACGGGCCAGATTTTATTAAATATGCGAAAAAACAAGTTGAATCCCATGGCACTGTTTTGCACCAGGGAGAAGAGGTTGTTGAAATAAAACCCGAAGGGAATAAATATAGAATTATTACTGCAAGTGGAGAATATATTGCACCATATATTGTTTTTTCTACAGGGCATAATCGCGAGGTGGCAAAAAATCTTGGATGTGAAGTTGGAGAAGATGGATGTATAAAAGTCAACTCAGCTAACGAGACAAATTTTAGTAACGTTTATGCAGCGGGTTGGTGCGTCCATTGGAAAATCAATCAAGCCATAATAGCCGCAGGGGAGGGGGCATCCATTGCTATTGACATTCTTTCAAAAGAAAAAGGAGATAATTTTAGAGATCACTCTCATTTAAATCCAAAATGAAAATTTAAGTAGATCCTAAGAGAATCCGCCGTGGCAAATAAGAATTCAATATGATCCTTCGAATTCTTATTTGTTCTTAGGACCCGATAAATATATCCCTGGGACATAGATATACCTTACCAGAGTAAGTTCAAGAGGATAAAATGGAAATTGGAATTGATAGTTTTGCTGGGACAAAAAAAATGGATGGAGAGGAACAAAATATTGACAATTCAGGGGCATTGAATGAATTGCTTGAGCGCATCGTGCGTGCAGACAAATGTGGATTGGACATATTTGGAATAGGAGAACATCATAGGAAAGAATTCCTGGATTCTGCCCCCACGATTATTCTTGCTGCAGCAGCATCACGTACTAAAAACATTCGACTTACAAGTGCAGTGACAGTCCTAAGTACGGCAGACCCAGTAAGAGTATTTCAAAATTTTGCAACATTAGATTTGATTTCAAATGGTCGTGCTGAAATGGTAGTTGGAAGAGGGTCTTTTGGAGAAGCATTCCCATTATTTGGATTTAAATTTGAAGATTATAATGACCTTTTTGCAGAAAAAATAAAGTTGCTTTTGACCATTCGTAATCACGAGAGAGTTACGTGGACAGGCAGGTTTCGTCCTGCGCTAGTTGATCAGCCAATTTACCCAAGACCCATTCAAAGCTCAATTCCTATTTGGCTAGGAGTTGGTGGAACTCCAGAATCATTTGTTAGGGCAGGCATATTGGGATTGCCACTTATGGTAGCGATTATCGGAGGAGAAACACATCGATTTAAGCCATTGATAGACTTGTACAAGGAATCATGGATAAATGCGGGCCATTCGCTTGAAAAAATGAGAATCGGGGTACATTCACTTGGATATGTGGCAGATACTAATGAAGAGGCTGTTGAAAATTACTACCCGGGTTATGCAGACGCGTTTACTAGAATTGGGAAAGAGAGAGGGTGGCCACCAGTAACTAGAGAACACTTTGAGAAACAGAACGGGGAGTTGGGCGCCTTGATGGTTGGAGATCCAGAGAATGTGGCAGCTAAAATTTTAAGACATAGTGAAGCACTTGGAGGCATTTCTAGGATAACTTTTCAGATGGTTAGTGCAGGATTATCACATGAGAAACTATTACAATCGATTGAATTGATTGGAGAGGAAGTTTCTCCGCTAGTTAACAAGTGAATAAAAGATGGTGGAAAATATTGAATATTGCTCATCACGAGTCTGATTCTATAGAGAGGTTTTTTGAATTCGCGATTTCATTCACAATTCGTTCTACATCTATTGAAATTGTACCCCCAGTTGATTTGGATGATGTAGATTGATTTTCGTAAAGATTCCCCATCATTTTCCAGAATGAATCTGGATCTTTTTCTTGGAGATTTTTTAAAATATCTATTGTTTTGAGATCGGCCATGATGAATGATATATTGCCCTTGTAGGTATAAATAAAGATGCCCCAAATTTAAACTGGTTTTATCACAAAATAGCAGGGTGTTTTTAGTCTATTTATGACGGAAGGGATAGATATGATTAAGTTTTTTAAAAGGATATAGAATAATCCGTTCAAGATATTCGATGAGTGGATTTGATGGCCAATACTTAGATGCACGCCATGTAACATATATGGCAATTAACCACCCTTGAACATTTATCCAACGTTCTATTGAGACATTTCCAGCATACACACTTATATTGCCAGCTATATCTACAACAATTGCATGTGACCAATATAAAACAAGGATCAAAACAGTCCATTTCCACAATAGTTTTAGAAATGTGTAGAAGGTATTTTTGATTGAATCCATATTAATGAAAATGGTATTGCAGTACTTAGGTTTGGCTTAAACTACTTGAAATGTGGGCAAGTTTTATGCATTCCAAGATGATCATTATCATTTGGTGGGGACGGATTTCCTAATGGTTGAGTATATAGAAAATAGATTGGAATAGCATTGCATAATAAGAATTGTTTGTTGTGTTAAAGAGTAAAAATATTATGTTTTGCACGCAAACTATAAGTTTCTGTGAGGTATGTTATCTATTATCATGTTTGGCCGTAAAAAAAAGAAAAATGAACAACAAGAAAAATCAGTGAAAAGGTTAAAGTGTGGCTTATGCAGTGCTATTTTTAGTGATACTTCAGGGGATAATTTGTGCCCAGAGTGTTATGCTCGGGGGACTATTATTGAAATAGAATAAGCATATATAATTATATCCTCAATATAGAACATGGACCAATATGTTCCTAGTACCTGGGAGTGGGTAGCAGACCAAGTCGAGTTATACGAAAGGAGTGGAGGGACTGAAGGAACGAATTTAAGAGACACGGATTTGCCGGTGATTATTGTCACTAATACTGGTCACAAAACAGGGGCAATTAGAAAAACACCGTTGATGAAAGTGGTAGATGGGGATCGATATGTTCTTATTGCATCGAAAGGGGGAAGGCCAGTAAATCCACACTGGTATCACAACTTGAAAGCAGACCCAAATGTAGAAGTTAGAGATAAAACTAAAGTGCATTATATGAAAGTTAGAGAGGTCGAAGATGAAGAAGAATACCAGAGATTATGGGGACTTGGAGTAGAAGCATACCCCCCATACCAAGACTATCAAGATAAAACAGAACGAGTGATTCCAATTTTTGTAGCGGAGACTGTTTAGGACACAATAGAATGACGTTTGATTCTGAATACAGTCCATGGTTTCAACCTCCTAGTTGGGTTATAGGTCCAGTATGGACTTTCCTTTATATCGCCATGGGAATCAGTGTTTATCTCACCTGGATCAGCAGAGAGGGGTTGGAAAATTCAAATCTTGTTTTTGGATTATTCATAACTCAATTGGCATTGAATTTATTATGGCCGCAGGTATTCAATTCCGCACACTACGCCGCATCATTGATTATGCTCCTTGGTATGATCGCATTTACGGTTTACTATGCAGTATTGGTTTATGATGTTAGTCGGGTTGCTTCAATGTTGGTTTGGCCGTATATTGCATGGATGAGCTTTGCATCTCTAATCAACGTTGCCTATCTGTGGGAGTCAATATGGTGAAACGGGCATTGTTTATTCTGTGTGTTGTATGCCTTGTGCTTGCAGGATGTGCTGGGGGAGGGGGAGAGATTGTGACTGATCATGAACAGTCAGACCACGCACACGATCGAGAAGAAGAAGTGGCATGGGCGTGTTGTAAAGCGATGACTGCTTCCTGTATAGCATGTAGTGAGGGGCTAACTAAGCAGGAATGGTTGGATAAAACATGTGGCCCAGGGTGCACAGATGCAATCTATGCAGGTTGGAATGAAGATACAAAGAAGAAGAAGTGGGATTGTATTTATTAAAGTGGTTTGCAAGTCTAGATAATACCGCGATTTATTTGGTATGAACTATCAGGATTTGCAAGGTGTTTCTTCAGTGCAAAGACAAGGGTTGCACGTACAGGGATCGCATTGGCAATAGGGATTATCACAAGTCATTGATGGGAAGAGGGGGGGAGAAGGGATATTCTTTTTGATATATGGAAAATTAAGTCAGGCAGCTGCTGTGGCCGATGAATCGGTAAAAAAAACAGTTCCCGGTGACTGCGTTAAACATTAACCCGAGTCCGCTAAAAAGAGAGATGGTGCGCAGAAATCCTGGGTCCATAAATACAGCCATTCCTAAAAATATAAGAGCAATGATTGCTCGAAAAATTCGTTCGTTTTTGTTTTGATTTACGACAAATAATTTCATAGTTAACGACCTATCGGGGATTCGAACCCCGGTCACAGGCTCCGCAAGCCCGTAGGATAGTCCACTACCCTAATAGGTCAAGGGTGTAGATTACAGTAGTTTTTGTAAAGAGGGTTTTGTTTCTAACTTTGGGTATGAAAAATACAATAAACCTTATCAATCATGTGAGGCTATCATAGAGTAAGCTAATAATGGATAAAGTAAATGAAACTGAATTGGAGATTGATAAAGACGTTTCTAAAGAAGAGTTTCAAAATTCCATCGAATCGAAAATGGAACATATGGGAAATTTGATAGATGAAGAAGTGGCGAAAGAATTAGTTGAATATGAACAAAGTGGAGCGTCTCAACTCTTAATTAAAGATATTAAATTGTGCAAAGATAAAGATGTTAGATTTATTGGAAAAATTACTTCAATCGGGGAGATGCATGAATTTGATAGAGAAGGTGAAAAGGAAAAAGGACAAGTTGTAAATATAGAATTGGCAGATGAAAGTGGGTCAGTAAGAGGAGCTTTTTGGGATGATTATGCAAAGGCTGTGCTAGAAGAATTAGAAGTTGGACAGGTTTTAAGAGTTCAAGGAAAATTGAAAAGAGATGGGGAGAATGTTGAGATCAATATTGTTCGGAGTTTGGTAGATCCAGATTTAGAAATTAAAGTTGATGAAGAAAAAGAATATAAAATAAATAATCTTTCTAGTGGGGCGACTAATGTAAGAGTTATTGGCAGAGTTTTATCTGTTGAATCAGAACGTATATTCAAAAGAAAAGATGGTGGTGAGGGGAAGGTTTCTAGCTTGACAATGAGTGATGAAACTGGGAGAATTAGACTAGTACTATGGGATAGACAAACTGAAATAATAAGTTCAGTTAAATCAGGAGATTCTATAGAAATCACCAAAGGGTATATTCGCGAACGGGATTCTCAAATTGAGCTACATATTGGTAAAGGTGGTGCTGTTAAAATGATGCAGGATACGGTGGAAATTAATATAAGTTCTACTAAGATTAATACATTAGAAATAGGCCAGAGTGTAGATGTTTCAGGTACGGTCATAGTAGCAGACCCAAAGAGAATATTTGATCGCAAAGATGGCACCAAAGGTCAATTAAAAAATGTTCGTATCCGGGACGACACTGGAGAGATTAGAGTTACATTGTGGGGAGAAAAGGCAGATATAGAAATTGGACCAGGAGATCAATTATTATGTACTGATATTATGGTAAAGGAAGGTTGGCAGGAAGATTTAGAAATATCCACTAATTGGAAAACATCAATTAGCGTGATGGAAGGTTCAGAAGAATGAAACAGATGTCAGCTATAGAAATTTCACAATCCATAGCTTCCAAAAAAATATCTTCGATGGAGGTTATTGAACAAACATATTCTAGGATCAAGAAAATCAATCCGCACATAAATGCATTTATTACAATAATAGAAAGTGAAGCAATGGAAAATGCACAAATGGCAGATGATTCTATAAATAAGGGTAAAGATATTGGCCTAATTCATGGAGTCCCAATAGCAGTTAAGGATTTATTTGCGTTTAAAAAAGGTGTGAGAAATACATTTGGATCGGTTCCGTTTTCTGACTACATTCCAGACCATAGTTCACCTCTTGTTGAACGTTTAGAAGGAGAGGGTTCCATTGTGATTGGTAAAACTAATACACCAGAGTTCGGACATCTTGGGATTACAGATAATAAGATAGTCGGCAGAACGGCTAACCCATTTGATTTAAACATAACTCCTGGGGGGTCATCTGGAGGGAGTGCAGCTGCTGTGGCATCTGGAATGATCCCATGGGCACAAGGATCAGATCATGCTGGCTCGATCAGAGGGCCTGCAAGTATGTGCGGTCTTTATGGTCATTTTCCATCAGTAGGAAGAGTGCCTCACGCACTTCGACCAGATGCGTTTAAATATCACCTTCCGTACGTTGCGAGCGGACCGCTTACGAGAAGTGTTGAAGATGCGGCATTGATGTTGGATGTTATTTCGGGTCCGCACCCAGAAGATCCGGATAGTTTACAAGAATATGAAGGCAAGTATGTGTCTGCAGTTGGGAAAGGTGTCCAGGGAATGAAAGTAGGGTATGATACATCATTTTTAAACAGACCAGTTGAAGAGGAAGTGAGAGAAAGAATTGAAAATTCTCTAGAAGGACTTCGTGAGATGGGTGCAGAAATTATAGATGTGAAAATAGAATTTGATGAATGGGAGAAACTGCACGATATATTAATGATAGGATTGGAATTGGTTTATGCTGAAACGGCACATAATTTGAAATTAACAACAGGAATTGACCTCATGCAACACCAGGAATTTGTGGCCCCAATGATTATTAATCGAATAAAATCTGGCAGAAATAGAAACGCACTAGAATATCGACTAGCAAACAATGTACGAACCGACTTTTATATAAGTATTGCAAAGGTGTTTCAAACGGTCGATTTGATAGTAAGTCCTACTATGGCAGTCCCACCCTATCCTGATGAAAAGACACCTATAGAGATCAATGGAGAACCCATTCCATTAAAGCATGGAACATCATTTACATGGCCATTTAATTTAACAGGCAATCCAGCAGCATCTGTTCCAAGCGGTTTGACAAAAAAAGGATTGCCCGTGGGTATACAAATAGTTGGTCCTCGTTTTCGTGATGACTTGGTATTGGCAGCAGCAGGTGGGATTGAACAAGCTAGACCATGGGTGAAAGATTATCCCAAATGGTAAACAAGGATAGTTGAGAGTTCAGATAGTGGATTTATACTTCTTGAAATAAAAAGAAGTGTTAAGCTTGTTTATCATAGCATTGAAGTATGAGTATTGAATTACCATTTGCCCCGGTAGATACAATTATTCGAAGGAATGCAGGAGGACTTCGTGTGAGTTTGGATGCAGCAGAAGAATTGGCTTTGCAGATTCAACTAGAAGGTGCTAGTCTATCTGTAGAAGCATCAATTGTTGCAGATGCAAATGGCAGAAAGACAATTCAGGAAGAAGATTTTAACATTGAAAGTGAAGATATTAAAAAAGACCTAACACTCCCCATTGCGCCTATTGATAGAATTGCCAGACTAGAGATA
>CAWVSO010000039.1:0-7747 GCA_963932585.1 uncultured euryarchaeote | reverse complement strand
TAGATCCCATTATCCTTGCTCGTTTGATTGCTGTTTTGGTTAGATGAGAATGGCCAGTTATTAGAATTCTTCCAGAATCATTAGAATGCTCACTGACGGTTTGGAATGGTGCGCGCGAAGTTGGATGGACTATGAAACCGAATCGAGATAATGCGTCGAACATATCTGTGTCTTCTTGTGTGGAATTAATCGGCTGAGAAGCTTTGGGAATTTCTGAAGAGAGTTTGTGTTCAGATATATCTATGGGGATTGTAACACTGCTTCCGAATAATTCCTCCAACCGGATGGCAACCTCAATGCTAGCATCCATACCGTTTTCGTATTTAGATACAGTTCTTCGAGAAACACCAATTGTCATTGCTAATTTTCCCAAACTCCAGCCAAATTCCTTGCGCGAGAGCGCTAGATTGTCCGCATTTAATGGAACATATAATCCACCAGGCGCTGCATAAATTAAAGGTGGAATTTCTTCTATAAAAAGATCATAAGCTGTTTCGGGGCCCAGAACAGAAATTCCATGGCGGAAGTATACTACTCCAGGATCGAGTTTTTTGTCTCTGGTGTAGAGTGCGATTACAAGTGGTTTTGCATTTAAATATTCGCTCAGCCTATGCATTGCCATAGCAGTTTCTCGATTGAATGCGTCTACATTTCCTAGTATTTTGATTAAAAACAGTTTATTCCCCCGTCTAGCAGCCAAATCAAAACTTTTGGGCCGAATAATACACTGTTCGCTGACTATGAAATCGGCGTCTATGAGCATTGAAATTATGTTATTAATTAGTGCATCTCGAGACATGTATGATACCTGTTGTCTAGCAGATCGTCAGACATATAGCTGTTATGAATTATTGGAAGGGGTTATTTTTGTTCAATAGAATATAGAAATTAATGACAATCATAGGGATCGATGATACAGACTCAAGAGAGTCCGGGATGTGCACTACGTACATTGGTTTAAAGATTGCCCAAGAGTTAGAAGAAAGCAATCCAAAATTGACACTTGTGCGTTTGAACCCAGGAGTTAAATATAAAACGCGAGGAAATGCTTCTGTTGCCATACATTTAGATTGTAATGAAAATAAAGCATTTAAAGTGGCCTCGGAAATCGTTGATGAATTGTCTGAACTTTCAGATTCCAATACTCAGCCAGGATTGGTTGTTGCTCATGGAAAACAAAATGATGTTTCTAGAGAAGTTTCTAGGTTTTGTATAGATGCGATTAGAACTTATCACAAAATAGAAACTGCTGTTGGGATAATAGATGAAAAAGAATATCTAAGTAGAGGTTGGAATGGAGGAAGAGGTTTGATTGGGGCGCTTGCGGCTGTGGGTGCCAGAGGAGCACTTAACGAATGGACTTATGAATATATAGCATATCGTGAAGAAATGGCATGGGGAACTGTTCGGGATGTAAATTCTGAATCAGTGAGAGAGAGTTCAAGAGAGTTTTATCCTTATGTATGGGATAGTTTTGATGAAAAACAGAAATATGCTGTTTGCGTTCCAAGGACACCTTGTCCAGTATTATATGGAATCAGAGGAGAAACTCCAGAAGTGGTTGAAAGGGCAGCAGGGAGCATAATATCTGAACCAGTAGGAGATGTATGTTTGTTTAGTACAAATCAGGGGACCGATTCCCACATACAGAATGGCGAAATAGGATCGCTAAAAGAAGGTCATTCTTACATGGTGGAGGGGATTGTTTCAAGAGAGGTGATTACTAAAGAAGGAGGTCATGTTTTCTTTGGGTTAAAAAATGATACAGATGAGATATATTGTGCTGCTTTTGAACCAACGAAACAGTTTAGGAATTATGTGAGAATGCTGGAAATTGGAGATGAGATTAAAGTGTGTGGAGAAGTTGCTAGAGGGACATTAAAACTTGAAAAATTTCAGGTTCAAACTTTAGTTAAATCTATAATTGAAAATCCCATTTGCAATGTTTGTGGTGGGAAAATGAAAAGTGCAGGCAGGCTCAAAGGATACCGGTGTAAAGAATGCAAAACTTTTGAAGAAGAAAAAAGAACAATCCCATTAAAGAGAAGGATACAAATGGGATGGTATGAGGTTCCACCATGTGCACGTCGACATTTGTCTAAACCATTAGTAAGAGGAGGGTTTAATGCAGACATACATCCTGAAATATAAACAGCCAAATATATTGAGCCAGCAGAACAAAAAGATACTTTCTTAAAAGGTCCCATTTGCATTACATGAAGAATAAATTAAAGGGGAATAAAGGTGAGAAAAAACACATTAATGAATTGGTTAAATTACGCAGGAATGGGATAACTGGGCTGATAGTTGGAGGATTGATCGCATCTGTTGCGTACATACTCCGGGTGGGGGAAATGGCAGGCCCTAGTTTAGATCATAGAGGAGATTCAAAACTTTTTGGTTTGCTAGCAATAGTTCTAGCTTTTTGTGTTGCAATTTTAATTACAATTATATTATGTTTTTTGTCTTTATTGAAAAGTGGAGAAAGGGAATAAATATGGAAATTAATTAGAAGCTAATACTGTGACGCGTTCTGCCCCAACGGGTGTGTGTTTTGCAATTGATATGCCCCCATTTTGAAGTTTGGTTTTGAGTCAGGAGAAAGTTTCCAAAGTGGCAGGCTCAAAGGAAATATTGCCATGAATGATCAAGAAAGTATTTTCATATAGAGAACATTATAAAAATTAACTATGGGAGGAAATATAGTCAAGAAGGGATTGGATGGAGTTGTAGTAGCCGAATCTGGAATGAGCTATATCGACGGGGAGAAGGGAATATTAATTTATAGAGGACACTTGATTGAAGATCTCGCGGATAAATCTAATTTTGAAGAGGTCCTATATCTGCTATGGAATGAGAGGCTGCCAAAAAAAAGTGAACTATTAGAATTCAAGGGAATGCTAAAAGATAAAAGAGAGTTGCCAGAGGGAATATTAAGATCTATTGAAGAACTAACTATACAGGGAGAAACTCCTATGGCGGCCCTAAGAACTGCTGTGTCTATGATTTCTGCATATGATAATGAGGATGAAGTTGTTGGAGATAAAGATTTAATATTTGAAAGAGGGATGAATATTACTGCTAAAATTCCTACAATAATAGCTGCTTTTGATCGTTTTCGCAGAGGCGAAAAGAACATAGAACCTAGAAGAGATCTAGATCATGCGGCTAACTTCTTATACATGTTAACTGGTGAAACCCCTGATGAGGTGTTGTCAAAAACATTAGATATTGCACTCATACTACATTGTGATCATGGATTGAACGCATCTACTTTTGCTGCTAGAGTTACAGTGAGCACGCTGGCAGACATATATGGCGCAATTACCAGTGCAATCGGATGCCTTAGCGGCCCACTTCATGGTGGGGCGAATCAAAAAGTTATGAAGATGTTGTTGGAAATTGAAGATAAGAAAATTAACCCAGAAATATGGGTTAAAAATGCACTAGATGGAGGAAGAAAAATCCCAGGATTTGGTCATAGAGTTTATAAAATAAAAGACCCTAGAGCGAATATATTAGGAGAGATGTCAGAGTCGATGGGCATTTCCAAAGGCGATTTGAAATGGCATGAATATAGCAGAATTATAGAGAAATATGTAGAAGAAAAAAAAGGATTGGCTGCGAACGTTGATTTTTATTCTGCATCTGCATATTACCAGATGGGAATAGCTAGTGATTTGTACACCCCGATATTTGCTATGTCTCGCATTGGTGGTTGGGTTGGCCACATAATAGAACAATACTCAGGAAATAGACTTATACGGCCTAGAGCGAATTACGTGGGGGAAATGGAAGCTACATACACATCTATAGATAAAAGATAAATGTGAAGTTGAATTGGAGTATGCCCTAATTAATTAAGTTCTATTTATGCTTACAGGGGATGAACTCTTGATTTATGAAACGCGTGATAACATCTAGTGATGCTGCATTGCCTGCTGGCGCATATAGCCAAGGTACAGCTAATGAGAGTTTAATATTCACTGCAGGTCAGATAGCAAAAACTGCAGATGGTACATCGTTCTTATCAGATACAATAGAAGTACAAACTAGAGTTTGTATTGATAATATAAAACACATACTTGCAGAAGAGGGTGCCTCACTTAATGATGTGTTAAAAACGACGGTATTTCTTGAAAATATAGATGACTTTGAAGAAATGAACAGAGTATATTCTGAATATTTTTCAGAGGATCCACCTGCTAGAAGTGCTTTTGAAGTTGCTAGGCTTCCAGGAGGAGCTAAGATAGAAATTGAAGCTGTTGCTAGTAAAAATTGATCAGAAAGAATCAAATGACAAGATGACAAGTTTTTAATTATCTGAGTTGGGTATATTCTGAATAGGTCAGGATGGCAGAGCGGAAATGCGCACGCCTGGAAAGCGTGTTCCTTCACGGGATCCAGGGTTCAAATCCCTGTCCTGACGTGTAAGATGTCAAAAGTGATATCTCATATGGCTATTTTGTGCATATTTTCTTGTCATTTCGGGGTGTTCTGGAGGGCAGGAGTTATAGCTCTGATTGGGCCTCCAGCGCGATATGAATACATATGTGCCGACACAATAATCGTGTCCATTCATTGAATGGTTTTAATTAATAAACTGAGATCGGGGTCGTTTTTTATACTGAAGCACTTCAGCCATTGTATGCCGACTGGCACAATTAAATTTTTTGATAAAAGTAGAGGGTTTGGGTTCATAAAAACTGATGTCGATTCCGAACCAGATATCTACGTCAACATAGACGACGTTGAGGGGCCTAATTTAACCGAAGGAGAACGAGTTGAGTTTGGGACGAAGAAATCCCCCAAAGGACCTCAAGCAACTAACGTGAAACAAATATCAACCAGTTCTTTAAACAGATTAATGTTCAATAAAAGAACGTCTAGTGAAGAGCAGCCATCACAGGACCAGTAGCCATCCAGTTAATGTCTTCGTTCATGACATGTATATCGGTTTGACTGATTTTTCAACTGCAGATAACTTACGGAAATGACACTATTGAAAAGATTATTAGTTTCACGTTGACGCGTTTTCTGTAATTAACGAATAAAATATGACCTTGGTCTTATTTGCATCAACAAACCAAGGTCATTGGACATTAGGTTAGTGGCATATAATATCGTTATGTCTTGGGCCCTCAGAAGCATTTTCATAGCCCTATTTCATGATAAACTGAGATCGAGATCGTTTTTTATACTGGGGCACTTCAATCATTGTATGCCGTCTGGCACAATTAAATTTTTTAACGACAAGAAAGGCTATGGATTCATAAAAAATGATGACGATCCTGAGAATGATGTTTTCGTCCACATGGACGATGTTGAAGGAGGAGACTTAATCGAAAACGAGCGAGTTGAATTTGGAATTGAAGAGGGCCCAAAAGGGTCTCGAGCAACTAACGTAAAACGATTATCTGACGCAGAATAAGAAAAAGCCAATTTGGTTTTTTATCAATGCCTATGTACCGACTCTGAACGCATGGCCAATCATGGAAGAGATTAAAGGCTATCCAGATATGAAACAAAAGAGACTATTTGCATAAGATATAGTGATATAATACTATAATTCATCAAAAAATGTTGCTGAATAAAAACTTCTGTCACTATTCAGTCTATCACTTTTTATACTACTGGATATAATCTCTTCATATATGCCTCCGCGAAAATCTCCAGAATATAATCTTAAAGTAAAGTTTCCAGGAGTTGCAAAACAATGGCACCCAACTAAGAATGGGGATTTAAAACCAGAAGATATGAATCGTAGAACTGGTAAAAAGATTTGGTGGTTGTGTGAGAAAGGTCATGAATGGGAAGCGAGGGTGGTTGATAGAACCAGAGGTGGTGGATGTCCAAGATGTGTTGGGAGATATGCAGCTTCAAATAATCTTAAAGTAAAGTTTCCAGAAGTTGGTTTTAAGCGCGAAATATGAGGATAAAAATTCACAATGATAAGTCTCGAAGACAGAACTGATTGGGAAGAAGAATTAAAGAATGATTCTGTCGTGTTTTGGGAATTGTATGAAGAACAATCCCAAACCGTTATTGGAGATATAATAGCATCAATTATTGAAATTCATGGAAGGCCAGATCAGATGAAAAGAGCAGAAGAAATCTATCTCGAAGCTGAGAAAAATGCGAAAGATATGAGATATTACCATAACCTAGATTGACTACATTGAGAGGATTAAATAAATATAAACATGCGATAGTTACAGGTGGAAAATAACCTGATTGATGAGATATTAAAACTAAATATAAAATAGAAAAATAGTTCGCTCTGGCACAGTAGAAATCTAAGTATCGACATATATATCTAGACACACGCGTTAACAGAAATATGGAAGTTTCACATACATGTCTTTGGGTTTCGGACTTAGAAGCTACGAAGGCGTTTTATATTGATGCCATGGGATTGCACCACACTTGGGATTTCGTTGGAGGGGATGGAACAACTAGCTATTACGTTGCTGGAGAGGGAGGTGTTGAAATACAATTTAAATATAATAAAGAGTTAGGAGGCAGGACTCCGGGTGGAATTGACCACCTAGCGATTGTAATAGACAATGTAGATGAAAAATTCAAAGATATGGTGGACAAAACAGGATGTAAAGTCGTTAGATCTGTATTCCAAAATGATACCATCAAGACAAGAGTTGCGTTTATTGAAGATCCAGATGGATACGTGGTTGAACTCCTGCAACACTTGAAATAATTGTTTATGTTTCATTAAAAGTTATTGGGGTAAATAATAACAGAATAAAAAATGACGTTGAAGGAGTGATAACCCCCTCAACTAATTTAGTGACAAGTGATTCATTGCGGGAATGCGTTGAGATATTGACACTGATTTCTAGTAGGATTCAGTTGTGATAAGAGTACTCTTTTTCGGGTATGGTAACGAGATGGAAAAAACAACCTGCCATAGTCAACCAATAGAGGGAGTTTTGTTCTTAATTTAAATAGATAAAAAATGTTCCAGTGGAAATGGGTCGCACGTGTGTATGACAATTGTCATACGATGACAGTATTTACTGGAATAATTTAATTCAGCAAAACCAATACCAGCATTATGCCAATACCGAGGACGATAGATAACAAATTGAGAATATTATCATTCCAATTTTCTTCGCGGAGTAAATCGGGTAAGAGCGCTGCTGAGGCTATGTAAATGAAATTTCCAACACCAATCGCGAAAAGAGTTTTAGTGAGTCCTGGAGCAAAGGCAGTTAAATAGAGCGCGATCACAACACCGAGAATGGTGGCCATTCCGGTTATTAAATTCACCAGCAAAGCTTGTCGTTTTGCTAAACCAGAGTTTAATAAAATGCCATAATCTGCCAATTCCATTGGAATTTCATGTAAAAATGTTGCGAGGGTTATAGCAATCCCAGAAGGTATCGAAACCAAATAAACAGCTCCAATAATAAGACCATCTAGGAGATTGTGAATGCCATCTCCAAAACTAATTAAAAACGCACTAGGTTTAATCTGAGGATCGTCATGGGCATGAGAAGAATCTAAGTGGTCTGCTGGGTGAGAATGGGTATGTCCAATTAAATTCTCGAGTATGAACATTGAGACAAATCCAAATAAAATCATTAATGATGTGTTTATAGAAAGGCCATTTTCTAGCTCCAAAAGGTGAGGTAAAAGGTGTAAAAAAGCACCACCCAGTAATGCCCCAATCGCGAAGCTAATCACGCGGGGTAGATAGTGACTGAAAAAGTCTGAAAATGGAAAGAAC
>CAWVSO010000038.1:0-7773 GCA_963932585.1 uncultured euryarchaeote | reverse complement strand
GCAAAAGCAGATAATATCCCATCTCCAGGGCTGCGAGGTAGCCAAAGTTGTAATCTAATTAAAAGGGCAAGTACTCCGCCCATGACTAGGAAAAATAATGAGGTTATAATATATAGAATGCCTATATCTTTGTGATTTGTTGTAACTAGCCAGCGTTTAATAGAATACATTGGAGGCAACCCATGCCCATCGGAGTGACCACCATCAGTTTGGTATGTTTCTTTCATAATTAACCATTAGTTTTAGTTGCATTCCATAGTTCGAATTCAGAATCTTCCATTATAACTATTTCTGCATTCATGTAGGAATGACCTGCCCCACAAAGTTCATAGCAAGCTGCCGGATAAGTGCCAGTTGATTCTGCGATGAACCAAGTTTCTGAAATTTGTCCGGGTACAGCATCCGCCTTCACTCTCAAATCTGCAGATCCAAAATTATGTAACACATCACGCGAAGTTATGTGTAGAATAATGACTTTGTTTACAGGTGCGCGGAGAACTCCTGTTGAAGTGTGACCGTCGGGATATGTGAAGATAAACCCAAACTGGTATGCTTCGACTCCAATGGTAATTGAATCTTCCACCTGACTAGGTGTTTGTTCAACATACAAGAGTGACCCATAGGTCCACACAACGAGAGCTATGACCACAACTGCACTTAGGAGAAGGGATTTGAGTAATTTTTTCCCATCTGCTGAATGGGGAGGAATTTCGCCTAGTTTCGGGCGATCTTCATCGGAGGAATCGGAATTTGAACTTTCTCGGTAACGGTATGCCTGGATTAGCATATATGCTACAACGATTATTCCAACAAGAGTTCCAAGATATAAAAATACAAAGAAAATTTGATCGAAAATAAAAGTCCTGCTGCCAGTTGGAAAAATACTAAGAATATCCAATCCAGTTGAGAGAAAATTAAAACCCGAACCTAACACGGCTGATATTGATTGTTTGGGTACTTATCTATTATGAATCGCATTGATGGATTATTTTATTGAGACTATGATTGGTTAGAAAAATATCGAAATCATAAATGAAGAAATCAATCTACTAGAGCAAATGCATAAACATATGAAAGTGCCATAAAAATGAGCATAATGAGAGAGCATATTTTTAGATGATAAATGAATAATTCATCTGACTCTTTTTGAAATAACTTACTATATTCTTTTTTTACTGCGTCGGAACACTCATCAAGATGATTCTCATGTGAATGGAACACTAAATCCTTATGGGTTGGGAAAATAAACTCGCAAAATGGACATTTCTCTGCAGTGGAGAAGGCAGGGGGCACATCGAATTCTAATTGAGTGACGAAATTGGACTCCACAGTAATAGCATATTATAGTCCCTATAGGATAAAATTTGGCTTAGCTTGCAAGCGGCGCAGATATGATCCATAGACTAAACATTGTGTATATGACCATAACTAAAATAAGGGGATACTGGCTGCGAAGAGGTTGCAATCTACCGCTGAAAAGTTTGAAAGAAATGCAGTGTGAAATCCAAACTGAGCATATATGCCCAAGTAGAATAAAAACTAATGGGATAAGTGAAAACCACAAAGGAAGAGGAGTTATCGGTATGGGCGATTGGTTCATGGGCAGTAAAACTGCCGACATGAACGATGGGAAAAAAGTTAAGAGATAACCTATATAATGAGCAATATGATAGCCTGCTGCAATCGGCAACAGCGAAACTGCAAATCGCATACTGAGAGAAGGAATAGAAATGTAAGTATTAGATATTTTATGGGTTAAATGGATTGAAAAGTGATATATTAAATAGAATATTAAATGACCAAATATGAGCCCAATTAAATGAATAGATAAGATTGGAAACCCAAGTATAGATAAGGGTGAAATGATATTTTCCACCCAATATTGAGTTGAAACTAACCCATCATATGTTGTGATGAAAAGTATAGTGATAACAAATAAAACTTGGTGTTTTGCAGGGAGACCTATGTCATCGATACCACGAATTAGATTCAGTCCTGGGAGGCCCATATAAATTGAATTATCGTCAGATCTAATTAGCGATACATTGCCATAACATTGGAAAAATTTAGATAAAGGATCTGCATGTTTAAACCAAATTTCATACCCATATAGAAAAGAACCTATGAGAGTTATGATTGTATAGAAAAGTATTATGTAAGAAAGCGATATGGGAGAATAAGTAACGTTTGAACCCACTTCGATTAAAACAAAAAAAAGAAGTCCCAAAGATGCAGGCCAAGAACCTAAGTTTAAAGGATAATTTAAGTTTAAAGATGGGAGAATTGAAGATATTGTTTTCCAGGGATTGATTTGATCCCAAGTATTACCAAATAAGTATACAGTCATAGTATAACCTGCCCACCAAATGACCCATACGAATAAAACTGAAAAATTTGAAATGGGATTTTTAGGACCAATAAAACCCATTAGTATGATATAGACTAGTAAGAATACACATGCTATTTTAAAAAAATCATGCATACGTTTGTTAATTCGAAAATGAGGTAGCTTAATGCAAGTAGAATTTACGTTATTGATAAGTTCTCTTTCGGTAGCTAGACTGATTATTAAAAATGACAAGCCTATTACAGCACCGCCAGTGATTATAAAAAGCCAAATTGGAACATATACAGGTTCATTCGTTAGAGATAATCCGCCGGCATGCGCAGCTGCAGTGGTGGATAGGAAAATTACACCGAATAAAATGAAGATATAAAGTCTTGATAAAATTTGGATGAGGGGGTTACCCATCATGATAAAATTAGTTGTGCAACGACAATTATCAAGAACAAAAATCCGAATAACAAAGTCGAAGATGCTAGAGAACGCGCGTGAGAACCGCCTGCAGCCCGAATTGATGCGTATACACCGAATAAAAGATAAGACACCAATAAAATTGAAACTGCGCCAATTAGAATCATGAAAGAAGTGAATTCTTCTAAATCAGATGGCAATTGATCGATGAATACCAATGCACCGCCAGAGACGCCGAAAACCAAAAGTATGAAAAAAATCAACCTCATTGGAGTAATAAATCTGATTGGGTTGAATTTAAGTTCAGGTTCTGAATCTGTAGAATGATGATTCCAATTTCTTAGTCGTAAAAATATACTAACTACGATTAGTACGGAAAAACCCATTAGAGCAGAACTTAATAGATAACTGATTCCAGACATATTAATTATAACAAAGTCTTTTTTTTGGGGCTATAAACGTTATTCTTGGCATCCTAAATGAAATAGATGAGATAAGTAAAGCATTTTTGTACACAGTAGTTCTTCAAAATGAGCATTTAACAGTGATTAAAATTAATAAAGATGTCAGAGAAGTTTTTAGTGTACTAATGACAAAAGTTTAGAATAGGTATGAGCGCAAATGATCGAAAAGGTACTATTGAGTCGCACTTCGTAGACCAAGAATATTACAGTCCTTCGAATGAGTTTATTAATCAAGCAAATGTCAAAGATGCAAAGATATATGATCGGTTGGACAAATTTCCGGAAGGTTTTGAAGAGTATGCAAAATTACTTGATTGGTATGAGGAATGGGACCAGACATTTGATGGGTCTGAACCCCCATTTTATAAATGGTTTGTAGGAGGGAAATTGAATGCAGCATATAATTGCATAGACAGACACCTTCCAGAAAGAAAAAATCAAACAGCACTGTTATGGGAGGGAGAAAACTATGAACAGAGAAATATAACGTATCAAGAGCTATATCGAGAAGTTAACGAAGTTGCTGCAGCGCTCAAGTCTATGGGAGTGAAAGAGAATGACATAGTCACTCTGCATTTGCCCATGGTGCCAGAACTTCCAATAACTATGTTGGCATGTGCCCGTATTGGGGCGCCGCATTCAGAGGTTTTTGCTGGATTTTCTGCAAATTCTCTTGCAGATAGGGTCAATGATGCCGACTCAGAATATATAGTTACAATTGATGGATATTACAGAAGAGGTGAGTTTCTCAATCATATTGATAAAACAGATGCTGCTCTAAAAGATATAGATGGAAATCCAAAAGTATTGGTTTGGACACGTCACGATGAACCAAAAGTGGAAATAAATAAAGAATACATACTATTAAGAGATATTCAGAAAGACCACAAAAGAGAATATGTAGAGCCAGTGAGTAGAGACGCAGAGGACATCCTATTCCTCATGTATACTTCTGGCACAACTGGAAAACCAAAGGGATGTCAGCATCGTACTGGAGGGTATCTGGCATATGCCACAGGGACTTCTAAGTATGTGCTAGACATTAAGATGGAAGATACATACTGGTGTGCTGCAGATATTGGATGGATTACGGGGCATTCGTACATTGTTTATGGCCCACTTTCAATTGGGACTACTAGTGTCATGTATGAGGGAACTCCGGATCACCCAAATAAAAGCAGAATTTGGGAGATTGCTGAGAAATATGATGTGGACATATTTCATACATCCCCTACAGCTGTGAGAATGTTTATGAAATGGGGAGAAAGTTATATAAAGAATTATGAATTTGATTTTAGATTAATGGTATCTGTGGGTGAGCCCATTCAACCAGAAGCTTGGCTTTGGTACTATAAACATATAGGAAAAGAATCTGCAGTCATTGTAGATACCTGGTGGCAGACAGAAACAGGAGGGCATATGATTACTAATCTGCCAGCAATTTCAGATATGAAACCCGGATCTGCAGGTTTGGCAGCCCCAGGAATAAAACCAAAAATTGTAGATGGGGATGGAAATGAAATAGGGAATGAAGAGGGCCAAGCTGGAAATCTCATAATAACACGCCCTTGGCCAGGGATGTTGCAAACGGTGTATGGCGACGATGAGAGATTTATTGAAACATATTGGAAAGAATTTTCAAATTTGAATTCGAATGACTGGAAAGATTGGGCATATAAAGCAGGAGATGGGGCAATACAAACTCCAGATAAATATTTCAGAATTTTAGGTCGTTTGGACGATGTTATGAATGTTGCAGGGCACCGTTTGGGGACTATGGAACTTGAATCTGCAATATTAGAAGTAAATGCAGTTGCAGAGGCAGCGGTTGCAGCTAGGAAACATTCTGAAAAGGGACATGTGCCTGATGCATATGTGATTCTTCGCGAGGGGATTCAGGTTTCAGACACCATAAAGGATGAAATAAGTAAATCAGTTGAAAGAAGTATTGGAAAATTTGCACGTCCAGCGAACATCATATTTGTAGATGATTTACCTAAGACTAGATCTGGAAAAATAATGCGACGTTTACTTGAAGATATATCTAATAATGAAGATTTAGGAGACACTACAACCCTCAGTGACTCGACAGTTGCCGATAAGATTCGACTGCAAGTTCAAGAAGATGAATAAAAAATGGCACTATTTTCGTTGAGTGGTTTCAACTAAAGGATGACGGGCATAATCTACAATGGTCACATCATTGAGAGTGTTAAGACCCTCTTTTTTGGCTGTTTTTGCAATGCCGAGGTCAACAGATTCATCTACCGAAATCACATAAGCATCCATTTCTGCTATATTAAGTGATCGGGCAGCTAATGCCCGATGGTGCCCATCTGCTAGGAATAAAGTACCAGCTTGATCTATGACTACGAGGGGTTCTGCTAGACCGTTTGAAAGTTCATAACTTCTGCCTTCTAGTTCATCTGCGTAGACTTTATTTTGAGTAGGGATTAGTAGATTTATGAAAACTGACTTGCGTTTTTGGATTACTTCAATCCCATGAATAGAGTTTAAAGTACGTGCAAGTTTGCCCACTTTCTCAGGAGTAACCTTCTCTATTTGACTTCTTATAACATCAGAGTTTGAAATTATACCTATTAGATTTCCAGTCCCATCTATTACAGGTAATTTTTGAATCCCAGATCGAAGAATGACTCGTGCAGCATCTTGAATTGCCATTTCAGAATGAGCAACAAGTAAATCGGTGCTCATGACTTGAAAAATTGAAACGTTGTCGCTAGAAAGAAGTAGATCCCGAGCTGTTACGAATCCAATAACTTGGCGCCCAACACAAACTGGAAAACCATCGTGGCCTGTTTTTTCTATTTTTTTTGCCACTTCTGCGACCGAATCGTCTGGAAAAACAGTTTCGACTTTTAAAGTCATGTACTCGCCAACAGTTGTTTTGGTATTTGAAGGAGAGTTGAGATAAGTCATGTGCTTGACTAGATGTTTATGAAATAAAAACTCAATCATATGTGAGAGGGAGAAAAATGTAAAAATCTAAGAAAGCAGACTACTAGCCGCGGACATGGCATAATCAGCAATGGGGGCGAAGAAAGGTAAGCTCAGAATGGTTATTGAAGCCGCTATGAAAATAGCTATGTAAAGCCCAAGGGGTTTTGAAGAAGACAGTTTCAAACTTTTAAGAGGTTGATCTACCCACAAAGATTTGACTACGCGGGAGTAGAAATAAAGAGACAGTGCGGAATTGATTGCCCCGATTGCTGCGAGCCACCAAAATCCTGCTCCGATTGCTGCCATAAACAATATATACTTTGTTAAAAAGCCCCCTCCAACTGGCAATCCTGCCAAAGAAAACATAAATATAGTCATTGCTAAGGATGCAATAGGTGCTTTTGTTGCAAGACCTCGATAATCATTGAAAGTGGATCCAATCCCCCAACGTTCTGCTAGGGCTACGAATAGAAATGCCCCTGTGTTCATGAAACCATAGACTATGAGATGCATCATGCTAGCACCTATAATTAAGACATCCTGGTTCCCACTTAAAGATGCCAATCCAATTAGAACATAACCAGCATGTCCTATGGAGGAATACGCTAGCATTCTTTTCACGCTTTTTTGCAATGCTGCGGCAAAATTTCCAAGCGTCATTGTTGCAATCGCGATGATTTGAATTACTACGCTCCAATCTATACCAAGAGATATAAGTAGGTCCAATGGGAACGCCTCGATTAAAATTCTAAATGCAAGAATGAATGCTGCAGCTTTAGAAGCAGAAGAGATGAATGCACTTATTGGAGAAACTGCACCTTCATATGCATCTGGTGCCCAGAAATGAAATGGGACACTTGATGTTTTAAATGCGAGACCGCCTATGATCATTAAAAGTCCAAGTAATAGAAGTCCAGATGCGGACGACATATTAGCAATTGATTGGGAGATTCCACCGAATTCTAGGTGCCCTGTTGCGCCGTAAACTAGACTAGATCCGTAAACAAATATAGCAGATGAAAGGGCACCAATGAGGAAGTATTTAATACCGGCTTCGACGCTGCCTTCATTTTTCTTTAGATATGTTACGAGAGCGTAGGAAGGCAAAGATGCAGTTTCCATAGCTATAAATGCGATGACTAAAGAATTGGCAGATGCCATAAAACTCATGCCTGTTGCTGCGAGCAATAAGAGTGAGTAATAGGAGGCTTGATTCTGAGAATTTACTAGATGATCATAGCTCGCGATAGAAACAATTGCAGTTATAGAAGCTATAATAATTATGAAGAGTAGACTAGACCCATCAACCACTAATTGGGAATTAAAAAGATAGACAGAATCGCTAGAAAGAACAGTCCCAGAGGTTTGAAAGAAAATAGAAACTATGACTGAAAAAATTGACCCGATAGTAGCTATGCCTGTTAAGATAATCAATTTAGTTGACTTGGGAAATAAAGTGTTATACAGGAGTATAATTAGAGCAGAAGATAAAAGACATATCTGAGGCAATAATAAATACATATCGGACATTATAGAGCGCCCTCCAATAGAGATACTAAAGGTTGTACGGCTTGTTGAATCATTTCGAATATA
>CAWVSO010000037.1:0-7965 GCA_963932585.1 uncultured euryarchaeote | reverse complement strand
AAATTAGGGTTGATTTCTTTAACCGCAGTTGCAGTAAGAAAAACGGCACTGCCTGCTTCACTTTTTGACATCAATGGGTGGGCCATTTTAAGTGTTCTAACAACGCTCATAATTAATGTATCGTATGCAGCATACCAATTCTCTATGTCCAGACTATCAAATGTCCCATCAGTTGGTTGACCAACGGAAGCGACAACATGATCTAGCTTTCCAAATTCATCCTCGATCCTGTCAAAAAGCCTTTGAATATCGTTTTGTTGAGTTAAGTCCGTTTCAACTGCTAATATTTTTCCAACGGCATCTGATTCCAATTCTTTTTTAGCATTTTCTAAACGCTTAGTATCTCTTCCACAAATAACCACGTTTGCGCCTTCCAAAGCAAGCGAACGAGCACATCCTAGTCCCAATCCGCTTGAACTAGCAGTAACAAGCGCTGTATTTCCATGAATTCCAAAATCCATATTGAATTTAAGAAGTTAAATGTTAAAAAGTAATCCTAGATCTTTTTCTATTAATTACATCAAAATAGAAAATGTTTCTTTCAAACCAACAATGACAAATTCTGTTGCAATGGCACCAAGTAACAGGCCAAACAATTTTTGATGAATAATAAGTATATTGGGACTTACTCTAGAAGTCAATTCACTAGATATCCACATGCATATTCCTGCTACACCAACAACAGCTGCAACTGGGGCGAATGAAACTATTTGAGAAACAAGATTTAGGTCGGTACCATCTGCAAAAACTATTGTCAAAGTAATTGCTGCGGGACCTGCGATCATGGGCGTGGCAAGTGGAAACGTTGCTAGGGTCGACAGAAATTCATCATTAATGGCAGCATTCATATTTTTCTCTCTTTGTTCTTGAAACTTTCCAAACATTATCTGATACGCTATTATCATTAAAAACAAACCACCTACTATGCGGAATGAGCTCATTCCAATTCCTAATGTCTCGAGTATTATGCCACCAAAAAACCAAAAAATCATCAGGATTCCTAAAGCCACGACTGTTGCACGTACATAAATAAACCTTAGATCTTTTTTTGACATCCCTATCCCTGAAGTCAAACTAGCAAACACTGGAATCAATCCTAATGGATCCACAGCAACAAAAATCAAAATAAATATTTCTATTGAAGGGGATAGAAAATCTAACATCTTAATGCAATCTGTTCTTGGAACTTATTAGTTCTTTGGGTATTTAATATGGTGAATTCCAATAAATTTTTTACACTGCGTGCAATCTTCTAATTATTTTTTTAGTATCTTCTTAATCAGTCCAACAATACTGTAATAATTATCAACAACGTATTCTTTCTGAGGTATGATCGCATTATCTGTAATGCTAATATTTTCTGGACAAACATCAGTACAACAACGAGTTATATTACAATGTCCAATTCCACCTTGTCCCTCTTTCAACCACTCTTTTCTGTCTGCAGTATCTTCTGGGTGAAAATGGAGTGCAGCAGACCTAACAAAGAACCTTGGGCCTCCAAAACTATCTTTTTTATCATGCTCTCTGAGCACATGACAAACATCTTGACATAGGAAGCATTCTATACACTTTCTAAATTCTCGAGAACGTTCAATATCTTCTTGCTGGAATCTAAAACTAGAATCTTTATCCGGTGAAAATGGTTCTATCGTTTTGTTAACTTCATAGTTCCACGAAACATCTGAAACAAGGTCTTTAATCACCGGAAACGTTTTCATGGGCGTAATTGTTATCGGTCCATTGTTGGGGTCGTAATCTGAAATTCGTGTCATACAAGCCAATTTTGGCATTCCGTTAATTTCCATACCACAAGAACCGCATCTACCCGATTTGCAATTCCACCTAACTGCAAGTTCTGGATCTTGAAGCTCTTGAATAGCGAGAATTGCATCAAGAACAACCATTCCTTCTTCTACTAAAACTTCATAATCAACAAAATCTCCATCTTTATTATCGCCTCTAAAAACTCTGAATGCATACGTTACGGGGTATGGGTTTCCAGACATATCCTCTGTGGTGATCCCTTTGCTTCGATTAACCGATTCTGTGCTCATTTTTTATCCTCCTTTTTCTGATCTTTCTGAATCATATCTAGTAACTCCTTTCTCGGAACTGGAACTGATGCCTTGGACACTTTGACTTTATCATTTTTGAGAGATATTATAAATTTAGTTTTGCCTAGTGCTTCAGTTGGAACTGGAAAGTCAACACGACTATGTGCCCCTCTACTTTCCTTCCGTTTAAGCGCAGAATGCGCGATAGCTATACTGACGTCAATCAAGTTTATCAAATCAAAACAAGTTTGCCACCCTGCATTGTAAGTCCGCATTCCGGTTGCAAACAATCTAGGAGTTCTGGTTTTTAACCCTTCCAATTTTTTCAAACCTATTTTCAAACCTGTTTCGTCCCGTTTAATTCCAACATATTCTTCCATTATTTCATGCAATTCTTCTCTTAATCTAAATGGGTGTTCTCCTTTATCAGCTGAATTCAAGAATGGAAATTCTAAATGATCCAAAGCATTTTCCAGGTCATCTTCATTTATTTCAGAGAATTCCTCAATATCTTTTGCAGTTTTACCGGCGTGTATACCGGCACGATTTCCAAACACCAATAGATCACTCAAAGAATTTCCACCCAGTCGGTTTGCTCCATGCAACCCCCCTGCCGCTTCTCCAGAAGCATAAAGTCCTGAAACACATGTCTCTTGAGTATCTGGATCAACCCGAATACCTCCCATCATATAGTGGCAGGTTGGGGCGACTTCCATGGAATCTTTTGTTATGTCCACCCCTGCAAGCTCTTTAAATTGGTGATACATTGCAGGCAGTTTCTGAAGAATAAACTCAACTGATTTTCTGCTAGCTATGTCCAAGTAAGCACCTCCATGTTCACTTCCCCTTCCTTCTGAAACTTCATTTAAAATTGCTCTTGCAACAACATCTCTTGTAAGAAGTTCTGGCGGCGGTCTTGCAGACGCATCTCCAGAAGCCCATCTATCTGCTTCTTCTTCGGTATCTGCTATGGATCCAACATAAGCATCAGGGATGTAATTAAACATAAATCTTTCACCATCTGAGTTTTTTAGAATTCCACCTTCTCCACGTACTCCTTCTGTAACAAGAGTTCCCTGCACACTTTTTGGCCAGACCATTCCTGTGGGATGGAACTGAACAAACTCCATATCCATCAACTCGGCTCCTGTACGAAGTGCCATAGCTGGCCCATCACCTGTGTATTCCCATGAACTGGAATTTATCTTATATGCCATTCCAGATCCTCCCGTTGCAAGAATTATTTTTTTCGCACGGAAAAGTACTGGAAGCCCCGTGATCCTCCAATACCCAAATGCACCTGCTATCTTTTCATCTTCAGAATCTTTCAGAAGTTCCGTTATCGTATATTCCATGTATACTTGGATCCCAAGAGCAACAGCCCGATCTTGCAATGTTCGAATCAATTCAAGCCCTGTTCTATCTCCCACATGAGCCAATCGAGTATACCTATGGCCTCCAAAATTTCTTTGGCTAATTTTACCATCCTTTGTACGATCAAAAACAGCACCCCATGATTCTAATTCCCTTACTCTCTCTGGGGCTTCTTTTGCATGAGTCTCAGCCATCCTAAAGTCGTTCAATCCCCAGCCGCCTTTCATAGTATCTAAAAAGTGAGATCTCCAATCATCATCAGGGGCAACGTTCCCTAGTGATGCCGCTATTCCCCCTTCTGCCATAACTGTATGGGCTTTTCCTAGGAGTGATTTGCAAACCACACCTACGTCTGCACCTTTTTCTGCTGCAGAGATAGCTGCAGATAATCCTGCGCCCCCTGCACCTATTACGACTATATCGTGTTCGTGAATTTGTAATGTCATGATTAATTAATTTATTATAAAGCAATGATCACTATATCTGACCAAACCCCGATCGAAACCATCCATACATAGAAATCTGTGAATCCCACCATAAACAGACTAAACCACGCCCATGTGGAATGATTAACATTCAATGACGAAACAAATTTCCACAATCGATATTTTTTAGAAATAGTTGGATTTTTACCTTTGTTATCTGGATTAGAAGTGCAAGAAAAACAACGAGACTTTCCGCCAACAAGGTACCTAAGACTATGGCATCCAAATGTATATCCTGCCAATAAAAATGCATTAAGTCCAAGTATCATTGTTCCAACATGGATCTCAATATCACCTGCCCAAAAATGGGCTCCATAAGGGACGTTCCAAAAAAGAGATCTAACAGCATCAAATGTGAGAATGCATATAAATATTATTCCTAAATAAACAAAATATCTGTGCAAATTCTGAAATAAGAATAATCTTGTCTCACCTGCATATTTGTATGTTCGACCCTCTGAGACTGCACAAGCTGGAGGATCTCGTAAGAAAGCTCGGTAGTATGCCTTTCTATAATAGTAACAAGTCAATCTCAAACCAAGCGGTGCCCACAATATTAAAACCGCAGGGGAGCGTAACAGACTTGGCCAAGCAGCCGGAAACATGCCAAACAAAGCATGATGACTTTCTGCACTAACTGAAAATAAAAGTGGAGAGAAAAAAGGCGAAAGTAACGATTCATATTCAATTCCAGGGGCACTAGGATTTAGAATGGGGTACACGAGTCTTATACTCCCATAAATGACAAAAAGTGACAGTCCCAAAAAAACTCCGAGGGGTTCTGTCCACCATTTATCTATCCTGTAGGTTGTCCCAAAACGAGAATTACTAAGTAGATCTTTTGTAAAAGGCATATTCTAAAAGTATTATTGTTTTCAACTAACTTACTGGATTAGGTTGTATTCATAACACTAATCATTGAAGTTATTGTCTACTACCACATCACTCAGACTCACTCATAAAGTTTCTGTATTATGTCCAATATGGATATAAGATATATCCTCTATACTTGACATTTTTTATGCCTTTGATACTTCAGCCAGAAACCTTTGAATCCATGCCCAATCTAATTTTTTTGAGGGCCAATATCACCGGAATAAAAATAAGAGATCCAACAACGAATGGAGACCAGATTGCAATTATATATAACAATGCCATTATAGGTGGGCCAAATGTTCTTCCAAGACTTCCTGCACTCTGGAAAACACCAAACGCGCCTCCTTGCTGATCTTCACTAGCTGTTAGAGAAATCAAAGTCGTGAGCGAAACCATATGACAAGCGATAGAAATGGCAAATATTCCTACAACCAGAAGAAGGATTATCTCGTCTAAACCGATTACACCAAGAAGGTATGGGCCTATTCCTCGAACAAAATATGAATTTCCTATGGCAGGACAAAAAGGTATCAAAAACATAGATAAAATTACTCCAAATGATGAAAGAATGGCAACATCCATAGAAGAATATTTTTCAATTGATTTTGGAGCAATGGATCCATGAGTAATGGCACTAATTATACCAACATATGTCAGTAAAAAACCTGCAACTGCAGGAGAATATCCATATATGTCTGCAACGAAAGGCACGAACATCACCGTAACCCCTGAAAATGCTATGGCTCCTAATAACGCAACGATAACAATCCCTCGAATAGAATCATTTTTAAGAGGTTCTAAAATATTTTTTAAACTATTTTTATTCCTTTTAACATCTCTTTTACGATTTGTTTCTGGCAGATAAATTGCGCACAAAACCATCCCAGATAAACTCAATAACGCAGCAGCAAAGCTAGGCAATGAGTAGGGTGTTATGGGGATCACTGAAGGTAACAACGAACCAACTATGCCGATAATATATTCTGTTGCTAAAAACCCTCCTAACGCTGGACCTATTATGAAACCAACTGCAAAAGCAGCTCCCATTAGGCCAAGATATTTCGCTCTATCTTCCTCAGTAGTTACATCTGCAATATATGCATTTGCGGCTGAAATGTTACCTCCCATCGCACCTGCAAACATTCGAGCAGAAAATAATACTACCAATCCAAAAACAATATTGACTGAAGCAATTTCTTCTGCGATTCCAAAGAAAAACCACGCTATAGAACTGCCTAGTAATGATATCATTATAATAGGTCTCCTTCCCCATGAATCTGACAAACTGCCTAAAAACGGGGCCGATATAAATTGAGTCAATGAGTACGAAGCTGCCAATAACCCAATCGCAACATCACTGACACCGAAACTCCGTACATAAAACGGTAATATTGGAATAATTATTCCAAATCCTACTAGGTCTAATAGAATAATGAAAAAAATCAAATATATGGCCTTCTTCGATCCACCAATCACATTCTCTTAATTACTCTATCAACGTTTACCTCTCGCGATTAAATTCCATCCCTGTCAATTCTTCGGATATTTTCCACAGCTTACTAGAACTAATCGTATTCCTTGCAGAACGTGAACTGTTCACTTTAGTAGGATGTCCTCTAAACTCCATGATTCCGTCTGGTCCAATATAATCTCCACTTTCTACATCTCCCACTGCAGCGTAAAGAGTTGGCAATGCGCCTATAGATTGATGTTGTGCTATTTTTCTCCATAATAGGTCGGAAATTTGGTTTTCGTTTCTCACATTCCTCGAAAGATTCGTGGCAGTTAATCCTGGATGCGCAGCAACAATTTTAAGAGGGTGTCCTATTGACTCAAAACGTCGTTTAAATTCAAAAGTAAAAAGTAAGTTTGCCAATTTAGATTGACTATAATTCTTCCACATGCTATACTTTCTTCTTTCACAATTAAGGTCATTCCAAAATATTTTTGCTTTTTTTTCAGCGATACTAGCAACATTTACAACTCTAGAATTTTCTTCACCCAAAAGAAGATCTAAAATGTGCCCTGTTAGTGCAAAATGCCCCAAATGATTGATGCCAAAATGGAATTCAAATCCATGTTTTGTCATAGTCAACGAATCCATCATCACCCCTGCATTATTTATTAAGATGTCTATTTTTCTGTAATCTTCATGAATCTGTTCTGAAAATTTTTTTATCTGATTCAAGTCTGATAAGTCCAAATGTGCCATTACAAGATTTGCTTTAGGTATCTCTTCTATGATATTTTGAATCGCATTCATTCCGCGATCTTCATCGCGACAAGCTAGTATCACTTCTGCACCTTTTCGAGACATTTCTCGGGCTGTTTCATAACCAATTCCAGAATTTGCCCCCGTAACAATCACGACCTTTCCCTTCTGGTTTTCTATTTTATCTACATCCCACTTAGTTCCCATATCCATCTTTGGTAAGTTTAATATCTCATAGGACATCTACATTCTTATTCCTTATCTACTAATTATTATTTATACTAACTGTAATATGAATATATATACAAAGAACACCTAACACTTTCAGTTATGGTGGGACTAAAAACTTTGATAGGTGGAAATAGAGAAGAAAATATAGCGTGTTTTGGCCTTTTTGCACTGATTGCAGTGGCAGCAATTGGGGCATTTACTAGTCCCATGGGCACCCAAACTTCTCTTATGGTGACGGTTGGGGCCGCAGTTTTATTTACAGTAGCATTATTGCTAGGAGCGAAATATGAACGGGCGCAATAAGAAGACCCCCATGCTGGCATTGCTTGGGATACTGTGTCTTGTTCTTGCAGGGTGTTCAGGAGGTTCTGGAGATTCAACAGGCGTTGCAAGCTCAGCTTATCTAGAAGAGTCATCTCCTTCTTCCCATACTCACACAGCATCTTATGAAGACGCTGCCCGAGCATCAAATGAAAACACTATTGAAATAACAAATAGCAAGACGTTTGATCCAAATGCTTTGACCATTGAATTTATGTCTTCTGACTATGGAGGGGGTGGTGGCTGTTGGCCATGTCCTCAGGTCACATGGATAAACAATGACGACCGTCCTCACACTGTTACTTCTGATTCAGGATTATTTGATTCCGGACCCATTGGACCCGGAGACCAATGGTCATTCACTTTTATAGCACCTGGGGAACAGGAGTACCACTGCAGCTATCACGAT
>CAWVSO010000036.1:0-8002 GCA_963932585.1 uncultured euryarchaeote | reverse complement strand
ACAATTTCAGGTGGACCTTTTCACAAGGGATACAACGTTGTTAAAGGGGTTGAAGAAATACTTCCTGTGGATATTCATGTACCCGGCTGCCCCCCGCGACCGGAGGCTTTAGTCTATGGGATAGTAAAGCTACAGGAACGTATTATAAGCGGTGAACGATCTCCTATAGTAGTCGATCCATACGAACTAGAACAATTTGGAAACTTAGGCACTCATGAAATAATTGAGCATTTAGCAGACCAAATAGCAGAAAACGATCTAGTCATGCGTTATAATTGGAGCGATTCTCCATGAGTACAAAATCCTCTCTTGCCAAAACAAAAACCATCGGCGTATCAAAGGATGGGACTTTGGATTACGACAAGCTAGAAAAACTACTCAATGGCCGCGTGATCTACAGAGAAAATCATATAAATGCACCTGCATTTGTTATTCGGCCTGATGCAGTTCAGGATACTTTAACTCTACTCCGGGACAAAGCCGGATTCGATCATCTCTCATGCGTGACTGCACAAGAGTATGAAGATCGTTTCGAATCAATTTATCATCTTAGGAAATACTCTAAACCTAAACATGAATTGGGTATAGTTGTACCTTCTCCCCGAGACAATCCATGGAACCAGTCTGCAGAGCCTGTTTTCAAAACTGCAAACTGGCACGAACGCGAGGCATTCGATTTAGTTGGTATCCATTATGAAGGTCACCCCGATTTAAGACGCATTCTTCTGCCTGATACCTGGCAAGGACATCCACTTGGACTAGATTACAATCAAAATAAACCTCAAATAATCACTCTCAAAGAACATGAGAATCCACTAGCAGATCTAGAAGATGATACCATGTTTATAAACATTGGTCCTCACCATCCAGCAACACATGGCGTATTGCATCTAAAAACAGTACTTGATGGGGAACACGTACTTTCTGTGGATCCTGATATAGGCTATCTCCATAGATGCGAAGAACAAATGGCCCAAGGATTGAACTATCGCTATCAAATTATGCCATATCCTGACCGCTGGGACTACGCTTCAGCAGGGCTGCTAAATGAATGGGCTTACGCCAGGGCCGCAGAAGATTTGGCTGGTCTAGAAGTGCCAGAGTACGCTCAAATACTTCGAACAATGGGGGCGGAACTCTGCCGTATATGTGCTCATTTCCTCGCAGTCGGAACTTTCGCATTAGACGTCTATGGTGACTTTACAGCAATTTTTATGTATGCTATGCGAGATCGAGAAATAGTACAATCTATATTGGAAGATTTAACTGGACAAAGAATGATGTTCAACTATTTTCGTCTTGGAGGCGTTGTGTGGGACTTACCAGAACCTCGGGATGAATTTTTAGATAAAATTAGAACTTTTATAGATGGTGTTCCCGATGGTATCAAAGAGTATAACAATTTAATGACTTCAAATGAAATATTCCAGATGAGGTGCATTGGGATTGGAACTTTGTCTCCCGATGTCGCCCGACAATATGGCGTAACTGGTCCTGTAGCTAGAGCTTCTGGAATTGATTATGATTTAAGAAGAGATGATCCCTATGGTTATTATGAAAATCTAAATTGGGATGTAATTACAAATGATGGCTGTGATGTTTACTCTCGTTTTTTGGTTAGACTGGGTGAAGTTGAACAATCTGCAAGAATCATAGATCAATGTGTATCTCTTCTTGAATCTTGGCCAGAAGAAGATCGTATTCTTCAATCAAATGTCCCCCGAACAATAAAACCACCAATGGATGCAGAGATCTATCGCGCAGTCGAAGCAGCTAAAGGAGAGCTCGGAATATATATACGATCTGATGGTACTCAAAAACCAGCTAGATTTAAAATACGAAGTCCTTGCTTCAGCAATCTTTCAACTTTATCTGAAATGGCTCAAGGAGAACTAGTTCCTGATCTAATTGCATCTTTGGGAAGTCTTGATATAGTTCTTGGGGAGGTAGATAGGTGACATTTTTCCCCCTCGAAACACAAACACCATTAGTAGATGCAATATCTCAACTTTTTGGATTGGATGGCACGTTTGGATTAATTTTATCTGCATTTATTGGTGCATTTTTGATTGGGAATATAATGCTTATATCTGCAGCAATAGCCGGTCCGTGGGCAAAAAGAAAAATAACTGCGACTTTCGGAGATCGTATCGCTGTTAATCGACTTGGGCCTTTGGGGTTACTTATAATCGTGGCAGATGCTATCCGATTAATATCAAAAGAACTCATAATACCTGAAGGTGTAGATCGTCCTTCTTGGGACATAGCGCCACTCATTCTTCCATTCTCTGCATTGCTTGGATTTGCAGTTATTCCAATGGGTGGGAAACTTCAACTAGCCGACCCAGAAACTGGATTAGTTTTCGTTTTCGCTGTGGCATCCATCGCATCACTTGGTGTTGTAATAGGTGGTTATTCTTCCAACAACAAATTTTCTATGCTTGGCGGACTCCGAGCAGTCGCAATGAATATCGCTTATGAAATTCCCTTAATAGTAACTGCAGCATCTGTTGTATTATTTGCCGGAACTCTCCGTTTAAGCGAAATAGTTGCAGCCCAATCAGAACCTCTTCTAATAGTTGCAGGAGTGGCCATACCATCCTGGTATGCATTTATTAATCCATTTGCATTTATTCTATTCTTAGTGGCAAATTTAGCTGAAATTGGAAGGAATCCTTTTGACATCCCGGAAGCTCCAACAGAACTTGTAGCCGGATACGTAACTGAATATTCTTCCGTTTATTTTGTTTTATTCTTCCTTGGGGAGTTCCTCCATGTTTTCCTAGGTGGTGCAATCATAACAACTATTTTCCTAGGTGGGGCTTCTGCTCCTATTTCTTCTTTATCTTTCATACCTGGATTTGTATGGTTCTTATTAAAAATATGGAGTGTATTTTTATTCACTCAGTGGATGAGGGCAGCAATCCCACGATTAAGAATTGATCAAATGTTGGAAATAGGGTGGAAGGGACTCTTAGCATTATCTTTCGTAAATTTAATTTTCACCGCTATACTTGTGGGGGTTATAGGATGATAGGAATTTTACAATCTATGGCGACAACAATGCAGCATGCTCTAGGTGGTCAAACTTTCACTATAGAGTATCCAGAATCTGCTCCTCAGGTCTCACCTAGATTCAGAGGGGTTCACAAATTCAGCCAGGAACGTTGCATATGGTGCCGTCAATGTGAAATAGTCTGCCCCAATGACACTATAGAAATAAAATTAAACAGTCAACGTAAAGGCGAAGAATATAACCTTCACATAGGTCAATGTATATATTGCCGTTTATGCGAAGAAGTCTGCCCTGTCGATGCTATTGTTCTCACCCAACAATTTGAATTCACTGGAGATACCAAAGGAGATTTAGTCTACAACAAAGAACAACTAAAAAATGTCCCTTGGTACAAGGGGATCGATCCACTTGCCTCTCGTGAACCCGATAGGTCTTCCTGGATAAACGAAACTGATGGAGAGATTGATTACCAATGATACCTGAAACTAATATATATGACTTATTGTCATTTTCATTCTTCGCTGCAGTAACTCTTGGCAGTAGCTTGGGAGTTGTTATGGTAAAGGACGTTTGGCACTCGGCTCTATTACTCGGAGTGGCACTTCTAAGCATAGCAATTCACTACCTTATCCTGTCAGCAGAATTCATTGCAGCAATGCAAATTCTTGTCTATGTCGGAGGGGTCCTAATATTGATAAGTTTCGCCATAATGCTAATTCGGCGAAAATCAGATCCAACTTCAAATACTTCGCCAACTTTCCCCATCGGGCCCAATCTATTTAATGGGGCCACTGCAATATTATTTTTTATTCTGTGTTCGTTTATAATCTCTAGTACTTCTTCATTGATTTCACCAATAGGATTCCCCGAGGGGGCTCAAATAACTACTAGTATCGGTTATTCATTATTTGATATCCCTGGATCTCCTATCGAAAGTGAAGGATTTATAGCCGCGTTTGAGATAGTCGATATAGCACTAGTCGCTGCACTAGTAGCCGCTGTAATGCTAGCAAGAAGAACTTCAACCAATATTATTTCAAAGGTCTCATTTTCATTCTCAATGCCTAATTTTCTAAAAAGAGGTGGGAAATAATGGTTCCAATTATTTATTATGTTTTCTTATCTTTAGCAATTTTTTCAATTGGAATGTTCGGAGTGTTAACACGTAAAAATGCTCTCATGTTTCTTATTTCTATTGAGCTCATGTTGAACGCTGCAAACTTAAATTTTGTAGCATTCTCATTCCTACATGGTAACCTCACTGGACAAATATTCACACTATTTATTTTGGCCCTGGCTGCAGCAGAAGTGGCTGTTGGTGTTGGTATAATTATAGTTTTACACAGAACATTTGCAGATATTGATGTCACAAAAGCTGTGACAATGAGGTGGTAAATATGGACCCATTTAGTACTGTAGCAGCAATTCCACTCTTGCCCTTATCTGCATTTTTGATAATTTTACTTGCTGGACAATTTGCTCCAAATCTTCTGCCCAAACAAGGAGCAATTCCTGGGATAGTGGCGCTTGCAATATCTTTAGCAATGTCATTTCTTCTATTGCTTCCTGTATCTTCTGGAAAGTTTTTAAATGAGGTTTTTTATATTTGGAACCCCTCTCAGGTAGACCCCCTTACTGGCTCCATAATATCCGATCTTCACTTTGGATTTTTAATCGATCCCCTGTCTTGTTTAATGCTAATCATAGTTTCATTAATATCACTTCTAGTTTTCATCCATAGTATTGGTTATATGAACGATCAAGGTGAAAAAGGTCTATTCAGGTATTATGCTGCACTTTCTTTATTTTCATTTAGCATGCTATCATTTGTCATCTCAGACAATCTTTTGATGTCTTTCATGTTTTTTGAATTGGTTGGTTTCTGTTCTTGGATTTTAATTGGTTTCTGGTTCAGAGAATCAGCTCCTCCGAGGGCAGCAACTAAGGCATTTTTAGTAACCCGATTCGGGGATTATTTCTTCTTAGTAGGTGTAGTCGCAGTTTTAGTTACATTCGGAACCTCTAATTTTGCCGGTCAAAATTCATTCTCAGAATTGGCAAAATCTGCCATAATTGATGGATCTCCTATATACGGGGTAGATCCAAATCTCTGGATAACTATAATCGGGATGTTAATTTTGGGCGGTGTTATCGGTAAATCTGCACAGTTCCCTCTTCACACATGGCTTCCAGATGCCATGGAAGGTCCAACACCTGTTTCTGCACTTATACACGCTGCAACTATGGTAGCTGCAGGAGTATATCTTGTGGCGCGAATTTATGGGTTCTACGCCCTATCTCCAACAGCTCTATCTATAATAGCACTCCTTGGTGGTTTCACTGCACTTTTTGCAGCCACCCTGGCTGTTGTCAAACGTGAAATCAAACAAGTTTTAGCATACTCCACAATCAGCCAGTATGGATACATAATGTTGGCACTTGGGGCAGGCGGATATACTGCTGGGGTATTCCATCTCACAACCCATGCCATTTTCAAAGCATTACTTTTCTTGGGTGCAGGTGCAGTTATTATAGCAATGCATCATGATGGGGATATGTGGAATATGGGTGGCCTAAGAAACAAACTTCCAATAACCTACTGGTCATTTTTATTTGGATCACTCGCATTAGCTGGTATATTTCCTTTTGCAGGTTTCTGGTCAAAAGACGAAGTTCTTTTTGAAGCATTAAATCATGGACTTGGAGGGTCACCAATTCTTTTATTAAGCTATGCATTCGGATTGATTGCTGTATTTCTCACTGGATTTTACACATTTAGAATGGTATCTCTAACTTTCCATGGATCTCCGCGCTCAAACGCTGCAAAAAATCCTCATGCTATACGCTGGAATATTTATGTACCTTTGATAATTCTGGGAATACTTTCACTTTTCGCAGGTGCAATTAATATGACTCCTTTAGAGGATCTACTTGGGTCTAATTTTTCCTATCTTCACCATTGGCTTGATATGGCACCGTCAACTCTCACACCACATTATTATCATGAACTACTCGCGTCATTTTCAGGATACCATTCCGCGCACATATCTTCCATATTACCCGCAATCCTATCTTTGACATTTGCTATTTCTGGAATGGCTCTTGCATGGAAAATTTATGAATCTCCAAAACCAACCGAATCTGGTTCTGTCTATGCAAATAAATTAAATAAACTATACACAGTCCTTATGCACGATTACTATCTAAACGATTACCAACTTAAAATAACAAAATTAATTCGCGATAGGGTAGCTTCCACCGCAGATTTATTCGATAGAATGTATGTGGACGGGGCGGTTAACAGAACTAGTTCCGCCAGTCTATCGATCGGAAACTCTATGAGAAAAATCCAAACAGGGCTAGTAACTAATTATGCCTTCTTAATATCTTTAGGTCTTTTATTCATGTTATTGATTTTAGTTTTATGGGATGGGTGGTTATAGTGCTAATTGAATTAACAATATTATCTGCATTCATTGGAGGATTGTTTGTATTCTTACTCTCTGACAAAAATTCTCACAAAATATCTTTCTATTTAAGTTTGATACCTCTACTTCTTGGCCTAGCGATGTGGTCTTCATTCGACGGTTATGGGAATGCTTTGATAGAAGGTGGAAAGATAGCGTTTGAGACAAATATGCCCTGGGTTACTCTCGGACCATATGCATTAAATTGGCATGTAGGGGTCGACGGAATAAGTTTGCCTCTCGTCCTCCTTACTGTGATCCTGACACCTCTTGCAATCATGTCTGCATGGACTCCAATTAAAGAAAGACAATCTCAATTTTATGGTTTACTTTTAATCATAGAAGCTGCACTTATTGGGGTTTTTATAGCATTCGATTTCTTTGTTTGGTTTATATTCTGGGAAGCTGTTCTAATTCCGATGTATTTCTTAATATCTATTTGGGGAGGCACCAGAAGAAAATATGCAGCAATTAAATTTTTCATATATACAAATGTGGCCAGTCTTCTAATGTTTATAGGATTTATTGCACTTGCATTTGGACTTGGGGATTCTATCAATTCCTTAGATTTAATTTCCATGTCAAATGCACTTCATTCTAACCAACTAGGGTCTCTTGGGCCTCTTGATCCTGATACCCTTAAATATGTGGTATTCATAGCACTTTTCATAGGATTTGGTGTCAAAGTTCCCATAGTTCCTTTCCACACATGGCTTCCAGATGCTCACGTTGAAGCACCCACTCCTGCATCTGTAATTTTAGCAGGAGTTCTTCTTAAAATGGGCACGTATGGTCTCCTTAGATTTAATTTTACATTACTAGCTGATGTGGCTCAAAAATTGGCTAGCTTAATTGCCATAGTGGCAGTAGTCAGTATCATTTATGGCGCGATGCTAGCGTTGGCCCAGAAAGATCTCAAAAGAATCGTTGCATATTCTTCAATATCTTCAATGGGTTATGTTTTACTTGGATTAGCCGCTTTCACAGTTTATGGGTTGGGTGGGGCAACCTTTCAAATGATAAGTCATGGGCTTTTGTCTGGGTTATTGTTCATGACAGTGGGGGTTGTATATAATTCTACTCACACAAGAATGACCGATGATCTTTCAGGATTGGCCGATAAAATGCCAGTCACAGCTGCAATTTTCATCGCGGGCGCATTTGGGTATATGGGCTTACCTCTAATGTCTGGTTTTGCAGCAGAACTTTTCATTTTCATCGGGGCTTTTGGTTCCAATTTCCCATTTGCAAAGTTAATCACTTCAATATCTATGTTTGGAATTGTTATTGTTGCAGGATACCTCTTATCAACTATTCAGAATGTGTTCTTTGGCAAATTTGAAATCAAAGGTAAAAAAGATCTGGACTTGCCTAAACTACATGACATCATTCCTCTATTAGTCCTTTTACTAATTATTATATCCTTGGGCATCTCGCCTAGTATTATATTCGAAATGATTCAACAAGCCGTACAACCTTTAGTATCTCTATTGGAGGGGGCTCTATAATGTCCGATGTG
>CAWVSO010000035.1:0-8013 GCA_963932585.1 uncultured euryarchaeote | reverse complement strand
AGAGGTTTTCTAGTTATTGTGGCTGCCCCTCTGTCTGCAGCAAATTCTCGGTAGCGTGATAACGACTTAATTAAGAAAAATGAGATAAGCCAAACTAAAAGAGATACGATGACTGCGACGTATATGGGAGATTTCGAAGAATTTCGAGAATTTCCTTGAAAAAGCCAGCCCCACCTAACTATTAAAAATGCAATTGTTGACAAAAATGATGCCACTGTCATGATAGTTACATCTCTATTTTTAATATGGGCAAGTTCGTGTGCGATTACACCTTCGAGTTCATCTTGAGTTAGTAGATTTATGAGACCATCTGTGACACAAACTGCAGCGTTTTGTTGAGACCTTCCTGTAGCAAAGGCGTTGGGAATAGAGGTGGATATTACTGCAACTTTTGGGGTTTTTGGTAAACCTGCTTGTATAGATAAGTAAGAAACAGTTCTATGTAAGTTAGGATACTCCACGGGGTCAACTATTTTTGCCCTCATAGAACGTAAAGCCAATGTATCTGAAAAATACCATTGGGCAATAGAAAAAAGTCCGAATATTACGATCATTGATAGAATTCCCACGTCGAAAAAAAGAGTGATGGCTGCGAAGAAGAAAATGTAAACGGCGAATAAGAGAAACGCGGTTAGAAACATGCGGAATTGTAATCCGGGCTCTTTTTTCCAAGTAGAAGTTGAGTTAGTTGCCATGTGGATCGTTAGGTGTAGAGAAGATTAAAAATGTGACGTATCGCGACGGATGAATGCTAGAGAATGGATCGTACAATATTAACGTGTCTCGGAGATGATAGAAGGGTGATGAGTGAATTAGGACTTTTTTGTCCAAGTTGTGGAGAGGGGGTTTCCAGAGATAGATGGAATGCCGCTTTCATAAAAGGAAATAAGGGCAAAGGTGGGAAGCAAGATATTTTATGCGATGTGTGTTACTTTGAAAGTTTTGAACTATTAAAGATAAAAAGTGAGATAAATATTCGTAGATGTTCTGTTTGTAAAGCGACATATGGGAAAAATAAATGGGTGGATTTTAAAGAGAATGAAGAAGAAGAAATAATTGCTAAAATTATAGAGGAGAATATAGAAATTCATGTGGATGCCATAGATATCAACTGGGATTCTGAAATGAGATATGTATCGCCTAAAATTATACAAGTTAATTGTGAATTTAATGGCAAGGTTAGAAACAATACGATAACAGAAAACAGAATTGTTGAAATCAATATATTAGGTGAAATATGTGATATATGTAAGAAAAAATCTGGAGGATATTATGCAGGTGAAATACAAGTCAGAGCCAAATCTAGAAAACCAACAATCAAAGAAAAAACTCGTGCGATTGAGATAGCAAATAATGTAGTGCAAGGAAGAAAGAAAATAGGGGATCGAAATGATTTTTTATCGAAAATAATAGAGAAAAAAGAAGGGATAGACATAAGAATATCCACGACTAAACTTGGCCAAAAAATTTCTAAAATAATCATATCAGAAATGGGAGGAGAAATGTCAGCTTCAGAAACTTTGGTGACACAAGATAGTGACGATAATAGGGTCTATAGAGTCACTTATGCCGTTCATCTTCCTGCAATAGTCATGGGAGACATAATTGATATTCGTGATGGAAAAGGTCCTATTTTAGTTAAAAGTTCAGGGAATATTGTAAGAGGGATTAGGCTTGAGTCTGGTGAAATATACAAAGGGTCTATTAAAAATAAAAAAGTTGATAGGATACAGCATAGATCGGATTGTGAAAAGACCACAATAGTAGCTATAGAGGATAATTACGCTGTGCAGATATTAGATCCTGAAACATACCGCCCGGTGACCATACCACGCCCAGAATTCATAGGGCCAGGTTTAGAAGACGTAGGGGTGGTTAAAATAAAAGATAAAATATATGTTTTGCCAAATGAATAAAAATGCAATTTTAGTTGGAAAAGAAGAAGTTGAAAAAATTCTTTATTTGTTGAAAATGGGCAATGCTTATGATAATTCTCGCAGCGTGGTTGTACGGGAGGATGGATGGATTGAATTGCCCATTCTCATGAATGTAGAAGGCATAAAAAATAAAAGATTAATAGTTCAAGAAACTCCACAGGTGAGAATTAAAAAATTAAGAGATTTTCTTATATCTAGAAATTGGTCTGAAGAAGAAATTAAAATGGCACCTAGATCTTGGGACAGGATTGGGGACATAGCAGTGGTAAAATTTCCCAAGGGGTTTAAAAAAGAGAAAGAAATAGGAAATATTTTAATAGAGTTTCAGGGTGTGAAAACAGTTTTGGCCCAAAGGGGAATTCAAGGGACTCATAGAAAACCTATAGTGGAGGTGATAGCAGGTCGAGAAGACACTGTTACAATGCACAAAGAAGGGAATGTCAAATATTTGTTGGATTTATCAGAAGTCATGTTTTCTCCAGGCAATACTAGAGAAAGGGAGAAAATGGGAAGAATAGTAAAAAAAGATGAATGTGTTTTGGACATGTTTGCAGGGATAGGTTATTTTTCAATTCCAATGGCTATTTCAGGGGCAGAAGTAATGGCAATAGAAGAGAACTCAGAAAGTTTGCGGTGGTTAGAAGAAAACATTAGATTAAACGGAGTCGAAAAACATGTTTTTCCTGTATTTAATGATTGTAGAGAATTTATTTCTGAATGGTTGGAAAATGGGGGAGAATTATTTGACAGGGTTGTAATGGGACACTATGATTCTATTGATTTTATTGAATATGCGTACTTTGTAGTTAAACCAGGAGGGATGATTCACTTACACGAAGTGAGGTCTGAGAATGACCCGACTCAATCCTATAAAAAATTGAATCTAGTAGCTGAAAATTTGAAAATAGATATAGAAATTATTGGTCAAAGATATGTTAAAGGGTATAGCCCAGGAACATCACATTTAGTGACAGATATTCGAAAAAAATAGAAAAAATAAAGAAAATAATAACCAATCAATTGATTTATCAATTAGTCTGAGTAAGATGAGTATGATATGACAAGTCTAGCTGGAGAAACTATAGTAGTAACAGGAGCATCCCAAGGTATTGGTTTGGCGATTGCAAAAAATGTAGCCCTCAAAGGTGCACACGTCATCATAACAGACATACAAGATGGATCAGAAGCGGTTGAAGAGATAAAAGGAATGGGGGGGAGTGCAGAATTCAGGAGAGGTGATGTAACAGATGAGGAATCAATGCGTTCAGTTTTTGAAGGTATTAAAATAGATGGGCTGGTTAACAATGCAGCATATTATGCACCTTTGATTGGAAATTTCAAACCGTTCACCGAAATAACAGTGAAAGAATTTGAAACAGTTATGTCAGTTAACACTACTGGAGTATTTATTGCCACTAAGGAAGCAGTTCCTTCGCTGAATGAAGGTGCTAGAATTGTAAATATATCTTCGGGGACTATATTGAAAGGCACTGCTGGTTTGTTGCATTATATCGCGTCTAAAGCTGCAGTTGTTGGAATGACTAGGTCCATGGCCAGAGAGCTAGCTGATCGTAAGGTCAGAGTTAACACAATCATGCCAGGATTAACGGCTTCGCCTGCGTCATTACAAGGAGGGGAAGATAGAATACAGAAGAGAGCAGAAGCAGACCAATTGATTAAGAGATCGATTCAACCAGAAGACATAGCAGATGCTATTGGGTTTTTATTAAGTCACGAGAGCGGAATGATAACAGGACAAGTGTTGAATGTAGACGGCGGAAATATACTCTATTGAGTTAAATTTGAAAAAATTATCGGCGTACTCTTCTCCAGCTTTCGCGCTTTTTTTCCATTGCGGAAAAAAGCATCATTGTCTGTATTAGCTGAGACATATCAATAGTAAAGGATGTGATCACATCCCCTTCTGTTTCTATACCAGCTACAAAAGATAGATCATGAATATGTATATCTTGAATTTCAGTTGGTTCGGTGAACTTCACTTGAGTGGATTCGTTTAATTTAAGGATTTGATTGGACATAAAGCTAAAGAGATTTTAGAATTGCTAATGCCGCAGCATATTTTTGCTCCGCAATTTCACGCATGTAGTCGAAATCATCTTCTGTGGCGAATCGTTTGACGATTAATCTCCCACAATGAATATGATCGCCTTCGTCTGAAGTAATGTCATAGAGTGTTTTGGCAATTTCAGGATAATCGTTCTCTACGTACTCACCCATTCTACGTGAGGTCTCGGCAGCCACAATTTCAGTTGAAACTTGGAATCCTGCTGCAATATATTGTGGTTTTTCCCATTCTACTGCAAGGCGGCATTTTGCGACTAGTTTGTCATAGTTGTCAGCTGTCCAAGTTGCTAGATCGCATTTTACTCCCACTTGTTCAGAAAGATTGGCATAAATTTTGGCGTGTTTGACCTCGTCTCGGATTTGTTCCCCTAGACCAACTATTAAATCTCGATCTCTATCGTATGGATCTCCTATTTCATATATTTGAGTCATTTGTTTTGCTGGAGGGAGGCAGCCTATGTAAAATTCTCTCCAGGCTTGAGAAGCAAATTGTTTTTTCATCATTTCAAGAGGGCCGCCAAGAGAATCGAAATAATCGTCAGTGAAGTAAGTCTCGACTGCCGCCTCCATTTTAATACGGTATTCTTCGGTGAAATCGTTGACAAATGAGGATAGCTTCGATAAGTCAGTGGACATATGTAGTTAGAAGAGTTCAATGGCATTAAATCAAATGGTTCGTTCGAAAGAGTGAAAAATCACCAGACAGATTGGAGAAAAAGATTGGTATCCACTTCAGTGCCTAAATTTTGCTCTACTGCCCGGTCGTACACTACTTTCCCAACTGCAGCAAATTGCATTCCAATTCCGATATTGTTGAGGAATAGAGTGGTTTCACCAGGAACTGATTTATTACCTTCAGAGAGGAGAGAAGAAATGTCCTGGGCAGTGGATATGTCGAATTCTTTGACGGTCCAAGCTTTTGTGAGACGCTGCGCGAAATTTGAGAATCTAGGAACATAGTTATGAGGTCCAGCAGGTAATTGGGTTGTAGCTACCGCGACCCGGTCAACACGAGAATATGCCCCAGAAGGAACTTCAGGGGTTTTGATTGCACTTACATGCATTTGGGGTTTTATCCATGATTCGTCAAAAATAGGTTTCATTGAATTGGAAGCACATGCAAGTAGATCTACATTAGATACCGCACCTAATGCGGAATTGGAAGGAACTACAAGAGGGTCTAATTTATCATCCCATTCTTTTGCAAATGCCTCACGATTTTCTTTTGTTGGGCTATAAACATTTATTTGATCGAGGTCGAATATTTCTGCGAAGGCTTCTATTTGACCCTCGGCATGACGTCCTGCGCCCAATAACCCCATAGTTTTGATATCTGATGAGGTCATGTATTGAGCCCCAAGTGCATTTGTTGCACCAACTCTCATTTTACTAGCATACCCATCTGACATGATTAACAAAGGTTCGTTCGTTTCTAAATCATATAATTGAACATATTCGACATACTGGTTATTTCGTGCCATTCCTACTTTGAATTTTCGTCCTTTTTCCCAGCGTATTCGGTCGGACTGGACCCTGAGTGCAGAGACTCCGAAATCTTCTATTATACCAGACATGACCTTGTAAACATATGCTTCGTTTGGGCCTAGAGGAAGTATCATATCTGAACGAGGGATGCTAACTACACGCCCATTGGCATCTGCATTATATGCTGTGTGTAATGCTTCGATAGAAGAACTCATATCTAAACATTGTTCCACTTCTGAGTCTGAAAGAAAAATTACCATAAGATAGATTATACGTCGTAGATAAAAAGGTTGGTCAAGAATATTTAGAAAAAGATACAATATAGCATTGGTTTTATAGAAATCTTTTACTGTGGAAACCCCATATATAAGATGCGTTCCGACGTCCCCGCTAGAGCTTACCTGCAATGGGTGCGATGAAAATACGGAGAACCCCGGTGCGCTATAGATCCCGGGACAGGGTCTTCCAACTGAGGCGGTGAGAAGCCAAGCTATGATGTTGGAGGTTAGTTTCTGGGAAATATTAATAATAGATATAGAAGTCGGTGAAGGTAGAAATTGTTTTTCGCGTGGAGAACTAAAGAAGAAGTATGGAAATAAGGTACCTCGAAAATTTGAGTGAGGACCAACGAGAGATTATAATTAAACGGAAACGACGAGATGGACAGATACAAGAGAAAGTTCGGAGTATTATAGAAGAGATAAAAAGAACAGGTGATGAGGGACTTAAAAAATATACATTAGAATTTGATGGGATAAAAATAAAAGAGATAGATATAACTGAAAAAGGAAGAGAAGCATACGAAAAGATTGACGAGGAGTTAAAAGTAGCCATAAAATCTGCTGCAGATAACATTAGAGAGTTTCACGAGCTGCAGGTGAGAAAAGATTGGGTGAAAGAATTTGATGGTAGAGAAATGGGACAAAGATTTCGCCCCATAAATAGAATTGGTGCTTATGTTCCAGGAGGAACTGCTGCGTATCCATCTAGTGCTTTGATGACAATAATTCCAGCCAAGGTTGCTGGAGTAAAACACATTTCAGTTGTAACGCCTCCATCGAAAAATATGAATCAGGTTACACTTGCTGCTGCATATATTGCAGGTGCAGATAGGATTTATGCTGCAGGGGGGGCCCAAGGTATTGCAGCTTTAGCCCATGGAACAGAGACAATTGAGAAAGTAGATAAAATTGTTGGACCAGGAAATCAGTGGGTGGCTGCGGCAAAAATAGAAGTTAGAAAAGAAGTAGAGATAGACTTTGTTGCAGGAGTGAGTGAAATATTAATTATTGCAGATGAAACTGCAGACGCTAGATTCATAGCGGCTGATTTGATTGCCCAGGCTGAGCACGATCCAAATGTTGCTGCATTAGTGATAACAGAAGATGTTTCGATTGCGAATAGAATTTTGTTTGAGATTGAAAAACAAATGAAAAATGTGGAGAGAAATGACATAATCAGAAAATCTATTGATCAACAATATAGTGGAGTTATTGTTGCAAGTAATATAGAAACTATGACTAATTTTGTGAATGAATACGCCCCAGAACATTTGTCTATACAAACAAAAATGGATGAATTGATTTTAGATAAAATCGATAGTGCAGGTAGTATATTTATGGGAAAATATACCCCAGTTGCAGCTGGTGATTATGCATCAGGGGCCAATCATATTTTGCCCACTAACCAGAATGCTAGATGCACAGGAGGATTATCTGTAGACACATTCATTAGAGCTACTACTGTGCAGAAATTTGACAAGGATTCATTGAAGAAAATAAGTAAAACAATAACAACTATAGCTAGATCGGAAGGCCTCCATAATCACGCTGGAAGCATAGATGTTAGATTTGATCAGACTAATTGAGATACCCGTAAAAAATTAGTCCCGGCCCTTAATGCCGTTTCAGCGTCTGTTTTTTCATTGCCAATAAACAGAGTGTTTCCAGGAGAAATGTGCAACTCTTCCATGCATTTTTGTAAGGGACGTGGGTGAGGTTTATCTTCCAAAGTCGATTCTCTAGTTATAGAAGAATTAAAATTTAAGTCGAATCTATCACTTATTTCATCGACAGCAGATTGAGAATTTTTAGTGCATATTCCAATAGGACATTCTAGATTAGATATCCCATTTAACAGAGGGAGTGGATGTGATTTTTTAGCCCCTTCCATTTCATGAAAAGATAAGAGTTCAAGTAATTCCGTGTGAATATCGTGTTTATGTGCTAATTCATATAAGATGGAATGATCATTCCGGTCCCGATTAATTGAAAATGGATCTATGAATGGACTGAATAGTTCTCGGATAGCACCTCTAACATTTTTCCAATCTACTGAGAGATCTACTAGAGTACCATCCAGGTCAAAGATTACTCCGTCGAAGCTACCTATATAGTCCACATTAGCTTTCAATTCATTTGTCCAAAGATCATTTGGAGAAGAGATGCGGATGGAATCCCCATTGGAAAGCGAAAATAGATCCCTCAAAGATACAGGTGCTATAAAT
>CAWVSO010000034.1:0-8046 GCA_963932585.1 uncultured euryarchaeote | reverse complement strand
ATTCGAGTTTGAAACCTTCCTGTGTGGACACGCATCCACCCGCGAAGTTTGAGATCCATATTTAGATCCCCAGTATCTACTCGCAGAACATCGAGGGAATCGAGTTTGTTTTGAGATCCTATCAATTGAATAGTGCAATTTTCTAGAACGGTAGGCGATATTTGCCCATTTCCACGTCCGAAAATAAATCCTTGACCCCCAATTGGAGAAACAATAACCACATTGACCTTAGTTAAACAAGAAAGAATTTTAGATTCGTTTGCATCTTCCCCAATCAAAGTTCCAGATATCGGAGAAGTTTTACTTAGATCCTGAACCTTTTTTGTTCGCCATATATCGACTCCAAGTGGAGTCCCGTTGAACCCTATTTTTTGTTTTAATTTATGGAGAGTTGCCCCAGGACCCAATATATAAGTAGTGTCAGGGGAAAATTCTGAAATGAGAGACTCTATTGCCCCATCAACGGACCCACTGACAATCTGTTTTGAGGTTTGTAATTCTTCTGCAAGAGGAACTAGCCTAATTGAATGCAGCCGGGGGGAGAAATTTCCAGAGCGGTAAGCATCCTCATCTAGATCCATCACTTCATGAGATTCCGTTACTGAAAATGATGAGATAATGGGGCCGATATCCTGAGGAGTTCTAGCAAAAACAGAAGAATATATTTTCACTCCCGCGGGGATTCCCAAAATGGGAATATTAGACTTAAGTTCGTCCAAGGTTAGAGATATATCGACCGCAGTCCCATCGCCTCCTGAAAAAAGAATAAGATCAACATTTGCATCGACAAAGCTTCTGATGGCTTTTTTTGTATCTTCAGAAGAAGTTGTTTCATTCAAAGGTTGTCCAATAATGTTGGGAGTGAGGCCTGCTTGAATTGCCACATCTGCCCCCATAATTGAACCATATACAAGTAATTCAGATAAGGGATGATTATGAGGAAGTGAGTTTAGGGCAGATAATGCCCTTTGAGGAGAACTAGGTTTTGCACCTAATTTTATTGCTTCATTGACAACATTATCAGTCCCTTTCAACCCTACTTTTCCACCCATTCCCGCAATAGGATTGATTACAAATCCGACTCGCATATGAGCGTATATGCGTAGAGGATACAAAAATCTACTCAGATATAGTAATTACACCTTTTAGCCAAGAAATTGCTTTTTCCACTTCAGTGGGATCGGCACCTTCAATTCGTATTTTTACACCTCCTTTTTGAGGATAGCTGCCTATTACAATATCAAAACGATTTAAAAGATATTCAAAGTGTTCTACTAGAGCACTCTCTCGAGTAGGAGTAAATATGAAAACTCGTTCTTTTATGATTCCTTTGAAGTGAGGTTTTATATGTAGAAACATGGCTTCCATTTCGGAGGGGACTCCGGGGAGAATGTAGAGCGGCGTTCCATTGGTAGAAGATATTAATGCCCCAGGAGCAAGTCCAACATCATTGGGAATCATTTCCGAACCTTTTGGAAGATCCAAAGTTCCAGGAGAAAGTTTTCTGTCTTTGTATTTTGAGTGATTTTTGAACCAATTTATGACATCTTCATGAGGTTCTATAGGAACATCAATTGCTTTTGCTACCCCTTCTAAAGTGACGTCGTCATGGGTAGGCCCCAAGCCACCAGTTATAATTATAGCATCGTGTTTTAGTTGACAATCTATAATCGTGTTGGCTATTTCTTCAACTATGTCAGGAACTACGATCACGCGCCTCACTGAAGATCCACAATTAGTCAGTTGAGTGCATAGCCAGGTTGCGTTTGTATTTGCAGTATCTCCAGATAGCAACTCATCACCAGCAGTTATAATTGCGACATTCATAGATCATGGTAGAAGTCGAATGGCTAAAAAATAAGCGAGACTTTGTCAATTGATTATTAGAAATGAGGTCCGAATTCGCGTGTTTTTTGTTTAATTTTTTTGATTTTAATCCAGTATACTATTGAGTAAACGATTAGTGAAAATCCGCAAAGTACTAGCAATATAGCCAATAATTGAGAATCTCGGATTAAGTAGTATTGGACATATATAGCTTCACCAGGTGGCATTTTCCAATGAATGTTTTCCCTATTCGATATGGTTTCTGAAGAATAATCAGAAGGACCGACTCTGCTTAGTAGAGCCATATCTACAACTGCATTTTCAGGTAAGATTACAGTATAATTTCCAACGACAGATATGGGAGCTTGAAACGATTTGCCGTCTCTATTGGAAGTGAATGCTATTTTCCCATAAGAGTTGGGAGCAGTGATCAGAGTTGAAGATCTATTTTCGGCTATAATAAGTTTACTTTGAGGAAGTATAGTTCCATTTGTATGTCTAAATGCAACATTGGATATTTCAAGACTCTTTTTTATATTTGCACGAGGGACGTAGTATAGATTAATTGTATTAGTGCCATCCAATGTGTAGACAGCCCTGTATTCGTTTTTATCTATCTGGAAAACTGCATCAGATTCGTTTTGCCAAAGGCCTTCATAAATGGAAGGTTCGGACAAATTTTGATCTTCGGACATAAGTGATTGGCACCCCGCGGAAATGACTATAAAAAACATAATGAAAAAGTAAATTGGTTTTGTTTTCATGGCAAAAAATCAAAGCGGTATTACACATTTCATTTCGGACGGAATATAAGGACCTATAGCTGCTAAAATTCCTGGTGGATCGGTTCCTTTGGCACAAATGATACTTTGTTCTAGAAGGCCTAAACGCTCTACTGAAACTATATCTTTTGCATGGCCGGATCGATTAACTGTGGCTCTGACTTCACTCTTGGTGGCACTATTTACATTCACTCGTCCAAGACCCCTTCTCCAGCCATAGAGCCTATCCAATTCTGAAGAGGATAGTTTACAAGGAGATCCATATGTGAATGTAAGTGGCATGTGCTGAACAAGGCCAAATCGTTCTTTGACTTGGGCAGGAGTCCCAGGACCAAGTCCTATATTAGCTGTTGAAATTCTAATTTTTTTTGTAGAATCTATCGTGAAACCATGATCATCCCAGGAAGAAAGTGTCCCAACGTGATCATTGCCTTCGATTAAGTCAGGAGATATTTCTCCCCATTGAGAGATTAGAACATTATTTGCCACTAACTCATCTTCACCGGTAATCGATATTTTTGGAAACGAATTGTCAGTTAGTTCAAGTTTGTAATCTACTTCCAATTCGCCTATATCGTTTAAAATCATAGAATTTAAAGACCTAATAGCCCTTTCTTTTGCATCACCGTTTACGTATATTTTGGTTGCTAAGATGACCATTAGATTATGGAAGTCGTGGAGGATATTAAAGAAATTTGTCCGTTTAATTGTTTAAGTCTAGACTCCATCGACGTGAGAAGTTGAGAACTATCCATAATATCTAATTTAGAATCGCAAGTTGGGCATGTAAATGTTTTTTCAAGTGCGTCTGAAAAACTAAATCTAATTGAACAACTTGGGCATAAATAGAATTCATTTACAGACTCGAATGCATGGCGTTCAGTCAGATTTGCATGCAGCTCCACCATTGCCTCCACGAGGTTAACTCGGATTTGGTCGTAATTAAAAGTCCATAAATAAGTTAGCCACCCAGAATCTTCATCTCTTACCCTGCGGTAACTAACCAATTCATTCTCATATAGGATGAATAAGGCCCTACGAATATTATTTAGTTCCAATCCTAGTTTTTGTGCAAGCTCCTCATCAGTTACCTCACCTTCAGGAGGAGACGCTGCAACGGGCATGCCGCGTTCTCCGACTAATTCGTGGAGATATTTTTGGACTACTGCGTCATGTAGTAGATCTTCAAAAATCATTATATTTTAAGGGGATTTAAATGGGTTTAAATCTTGGCTTAGTGTTTTTCGCGGGGTTAATATGGTGACCGATGAGTCAATGGATAAAAATATTAAACAGATTCCATACGTTTGCCTGATTTTTGAGGTATGATTTTGTTTCGGCCCCCAGCCCAGGATTTGTTTAATTCAGTCCCGTTGAACAATCGGTCGAGAAAGACAGCTAGAGCTGCTATTTCTGAGTGAGGTTGGTTAGTTATAGAGATGTTCCAATCAGCATTTTCATAGATAAAAAATGGAACCTTTTCTGCGCCAACAATAACTAATAAAGGAGATAATTCGTGAGAAATGGTAATTTGTTCTATGTTGTCTTCTATAGGTTCACCATACATAGTTAAATGAACAATTGGGTGGGCCCAAGATTTAACGAATTTGGAAACTGAAGAGATAGTTTCTGTAGAAAAATTGCCTCCAAAATTTAAAGAAACTTCATTAATAGTGTTTATGGAAGAACTTGTTTCTTGTGGAAAAATTACTTTATTTGCCCCAAATGCTCGGGCTACAAGACCAACATGAGTTGTTATACGTTCATCCCTTCCTGGCCGGTGCCCAATTCGTAAAACTACTACTTCTTGCCCGCCATCCATGTTAGATAACCGCGAAGGAATTAATTAAACGTTGTTGAAATGTTCAGAAAATCGTGTGTATTACTGACATGTGAAGACCCGAAATTGACTTGTAAAGAGGTCTCTAAATACGTGTGTGAATTTAGATGGAAAACGGATATTAATTACAGGAGGCGGGGGGTTCATAGGATCTCATTTGTCGAACTGTTTATCAGGTAACAATAAAATAACTATTGTAGATCGAAATTTTGATATGGAAAGTGGCAAGGATTTAAAAAACATAACTTTCATAGAAGGGGATTTATACGATAAATCAGTTGTTGAAATGGCAATTACATCAGAGATAGACATCATTTTTCATTTGGCAGCGGATAAAAGAGTCAACTCGGATGATGTGACATCTCAGTTCGATCTGAATAACAAAATAACTTCGAACATATTGGCACGGATGAAAGAGGTTGGTGTTACAAGTATTGCGTTTGCATCTTCTTCAACAGTATATGGAGAGGCAACATACCCCACTCCTGAAAATTACACCCCTATGGAGCCTATTAGCGTATACGGGGCATCGAAACTTGCGTCTGAAGCAATAATATCGGCGTACTCGCATAGTTTTGAATATAAAAGCTGGATATTTCGTTTGGCCAATGTTGTTGGACCGGGATTGGGAAAGGGCGCAGTCATACCTGATTTCATTGAAAAACTAAAAAAGAACCCCAAATTATTGCATGTTTTGGGGAATGGGCTTCAAGAAAAATCATATTTATATATTGAAGATTGTATTGAGGCAATGTGTTTAATTGTTGAAAAATCAGAAAATCCAACAAATACATACAATATTGGAACTACTACCACTACATCTGTTAAAAGAATCGCAGAGATAGTTTCAGAGGAGATGGGAGTATCTCCAAAAATAACATATACTTCTGCAGACAGGGGGTGGATTGGAGACGTCCCTAGAATGAATTTGGCAATAGACAAAATAGCATCTTTGGGGTGGATGCCAGAATTAGAAAGTGAAGATGCGGTTAGACGCGCCGCAAGAGAATTGGTGTCTGATGAAATGAAATAGTGCAAATTATTGGTTATGAATCTGGGTTGGAAGGGTTAGAGTATGACATAGTAAATGGTTTGGAGAATGAACCAGAACCCCCATCAATATTGATTGAAGACAAAAACGAAGTGAAAAAAATACACCTTGTTAAGGGAGAAAAAATTGATTACAGCTTAAAAAATCGACATTGTGCAGGTAGAATTTCAGAAGGGATACATGAATACTGTGGAAATGAAAAATCACCATATTGTGAAAATCATATAAGCAATTGGGTATGCGCTAGATGTACGGGTAATTGTGACTTGCCCATAGCTAATTGTAAAGAGACCCATGCAGTTTATATTGCGGCATTTTCACCGTCAATATTTAAAGTCGGAGTCACCCGAATGCCGAGGTTGATAACAAGATTAAGAGAGCAGGGGGCACGCAAAGCTGCGCATATAGAAACGGTTTCGAATGGGAGGACTGCGAGGCAAATAGAACGAAGAATAGCTAGTGGTATGAAAGATAGAGTAATTGCGAAAGAAAAACTGAATGGCCTTGGCCAAAATGTTAATGGACAGAAATGGGAATTGACTATGTCAGAATTTAAACCTGCGAAAATATTTGATTTTAGTTATGGATTCAAGTTAGATTACCCACCCATACCAGCAAAAATACTATCGGGAGAAATTGTAGGTGTAGAGGGCAGATTTCTTGTTTTAAAAATATCTAAAGACAACTATGCAGTGGATTTAAGAGCGATCACAGGGTATGAAATTGAGAAGGGCAATAAAAGGGGAGAAATTAGTCTTCAATCCAGCCTTAACATGTTAAATGGTTGATTAATTCAATAAAGAGGAATATATCGAATCTAGTTGTGATACAGTAGCATCTATTGAAATGAAATCGCGGTGATTTAGACAGTTATTTGAAAGTGTTGTTTTATTCGATAATGAAGTTGAAATAGCAGATATTAATGAGGATTTATTCCCACTTTGGTAATGGTTTCCGGTGACGCCTGAGAGAATTGTTTCAGGTAATGCCCCTTGGTCAGAACCGACCACAGGGGTCCCACAAGAAATAGATTCTATCGCAACTAGTCCCTGGGTTTCGATGGGACTAGGAAATACAAATAAATCTAAAGCTGAATAAAATGCAGGGAGCTCGTCTCTATGTAATCGACCCATGAATAAAATATTAGGACTAGTTTTTTTGGCCTGAATCTCCAGGACTTGTCTCGCAGGACCATCCCCAGCGATCAATATGGTGGCATCTATGGATGTCGCTATTTGAATCAATTCATGAATGTTTTTTTCATACCCATGCCGGCCGGTATAACCAATTAAAGTTTGGTCTGAATCTATACCATGCCTGTTTAAAAAATCATCGGTGTCGACTGGTTTAAAGAACGTAGTATCGATTCCATTTTTTAATAGTTTGATGGGTGATTTTACCCCCATATTTTTGAGCGTTGAAAATGCACTGCTACTGTGTACCAGTACCATATCTGAACGGTCTAAAAATTTGCATTCCCAATTCGAAATGATTCTTGAGAGTCGTTTTGATAATAAGGGATTTGAAGAAATATATTGAGTATATTCTGAAAGAGGGGTGTGGTAGGAGGACACTATAGGAATGTTTTCTTTTTTGGCTAATTTTTGCCCAGCCATTCCAAGAGAAAATGGAGTGTGGGTGTGCACCAGATCCATTTTTGTTTTGAGAAGTGAGCGGTTAAAAGAATAAGGTAATGGGACACGGTATCCCGGATAAAAGGGGAATGGAATGCTACGGATAGGGCATTCATTCGAACTAGGTATGTGTGATGAATTCGGATATATAACTGTCATTTCTCCCCCATGAATTTCCCACCAATTCTTCCAAGTTGTCAAGGTATAGGTCACTCCGTTTATTGTTGGAAGATACGTGTCAGAAAATGCAGCAATTGAATTCATATTTAGAAAGAATTGAGTACAGAAGTGTATAGGTCTTCTAGATTTTGAGAGAGTGAATTTAAATCATGTTTTTGTGCTGTTTTCTGGGCATTTTTGCCAAGTTTATCACGGAGGTGCGAATCTTCACACAGTAAATCTATTGATTGTTTAAATTCAGATAAAGAGTGACACATTAAGCAATCTTTTCCGTGTGTGTAGTATTCTTGAAAAACCGGAATGTCGCTCAAGATTACAGCTTTTCCGCATGCCATTGCTTCAAGAACAGATAGGCCTTGATTCTCTACTTTAGAAGGAAAACAAAAAATGTCCCCTGCGGCGTATGCACCTTTTTTGTTTTCAATCCAGTCTGTAAACGTTAAATTTTTTGGAGGTTTTTGAGTCCATTTTCTAACAGATTTGCTAGCATAAGGTCCTTTTGCATAGGGACCGAACCAAATGAAATCATGATCGGTTTGTTTTGCAAGTTCGCAGAATGTAGAGAGTCCTTTTCTTTCAAATACATGCCCAACGCTGAAGATTGTAGGCCCCGATAAATTGTACACATCTCTATAATTGTGTCTGAGAGATTCAAAATCGTTTAAAGAGATTGTATCTATTCCGTTGCTCATAACTTTGATGGGTGATTTGATTGGATATGTTTTAAGGATG
>CAWVSO010000033.1:0-8175 GCA_963932585.1 uncultured euryarchaeote | reverse complement strand
CCGCCGCGGCTAAAATCGACGCCCATAAATTCAAGAATGGCGGGAAAAAATGTTCAAATCAGATCTCCAAACAGACTCTCAATCGCAGAAGAGTCTATCGAAATTGTCGAAAGAAAGGGCGTGGGCCATCCCGATTCCTTGTGCGACGGCATAGCAGAATCGGTTTCAAGGAACCTCTGTCAAAATTATTTGGACCAGTTTGGACAAATACTTCACCACAATACAGATGAGGCCCAACTTGTTGCTGGACAATCCCTCAAAAAATTTGGAGGGGGAAAAATAATCAAACCAATAGAGATAATCATAGTTGGAAGGGCAACAACAACGTATGAGGGAAATTCTATACCTGTGATGGAAATAGCCAAAAAAGCAGCAACAGATTATTTGACAAAAACCGTGCCAAATCTGGACATTAAAAATGGTGTCGAACTCAGTGTCAAATTTGGAGAAGGCAGCGGGGCACTTCAAAATGTTTTCAAATCTGTCGAAAACACTCCTTTGGCAAATGATACAAGTTTTGGTGTCGGTCACGCACCATACACAGAACTAGAAAACATAGTCCTCCAAACAGAGCTTCAGTTAAATGCAATTTCCATTAAAAAACAACCTTCTATTGGGCCTGACATAAAAGTTATGGGCTTAAGAGAAAACGAAAAAATACAACTAACAGTTGCCACAGCAATGGTGGATAAATATGTCACAGACATGGGACATTACGTAGAATTAATCGCTCAAATAACCGAGGATGTTCATCAAATAGCACAAAAATACACAGATAAAGAAATATCCGTTTTCGTCAACAGCGCAGATACTTATGCCGACACTTCAACCATAGATAATATTTATTTAACTGTCACTGGAACTAGTGCAGAACACGGTGATGACGGTTCAGTTGGGCGTGGAAATAGGTCAAATGGTCTTATAACCCCAAATAGGCCCATGTCCATGGAAGCAACTTCGGGGAAAAACCCTGTAAATCATATTGGAAAAATATATAATTTATTCTCCACTGATACTGCAAATTACATCTTTAATTCTTTTCCAGAAAATCGCATAAAAGATATCTCAATACGGCTACTATCTCAAATAAGTGCCCCAATAGATCATCCTCATGTGGCAGACATCCAGGTTTTAACTGTAGATGGAATTCCACTATCACAAGCAGAAGAGTCTAAAATTTTAGAAATGATGAATCTAAAATTAGAAAACATTGGGTCAATAACAGAAAGGGTGGTATCTGGAGAGCTCAAAACATTTTAACCCGGTCCAATTATACGAAAATGATCCTACTCTTCATCCATATAAATTCCCACAAACCGTGACTCAAGTACGTTTAATTGGATTGCAAACAGATGCTGAAGAAAACTTGGACCTTTTCAATATTTTAATGGCACACGAAACCCCAAAACAAATCTTATCTTTGCACAATGTGACAATACCCTTTGAAAATTCTATAGACATTTCCACAATTAGTCTTGGATCTTCGCTATCTTTGCTCAACGACCTACGTTGGTATCTGTCCAGATATGTCAGTGAAGTATTGATACTAGAACCTAGTGTTGACGAAAAAGAATGGTTATCGAGAAAACTTGCAACTTCTATCAGAAATAACGAACTATCTATTCAAAAATCAAAAAAATTCCTCAAAATATACAGTATTATTTCAGTATCTGGGGTCTCAAAATTAGACCCTCCCATTTTTGTCAGTCGAAAAAACATATCTTCTTTGAAACCATTGCTTAATAATTCGAATTCTACTATGTTCATCCGATTGTTATCTTCCGAATTTGAATCCATATGACTTCATCATTTTCCATATAGTTTAAAATTAAAAATTTCCATAATGATTAATTATCATTCGACTATTATGTAATTGCAATGTCTTTAGATTCAATGAATCCAAATCCTCTGTGGGTCGCATCAGGCCATAAAAAAACTATTGACGTTTTCAAAAAACTTGAGGACAATTTTATATTTAGAATATGGGGGGATGATGGCTGCAAAGATTGTAGAGATCAGTTACCTGAATTTGCCTCTGTTTTACATGCCGCTGGTGTTGACAATAGCCGTATAAAACAACATTTAGTCGAACGGCTACCTGAGGGAAAAAAGAAAGGCGAATTAGTTTCTGAATATAGTATATCACGTATACCCACAATAGTAATAGAGCAAGAACCTGATGAGGTATCAAAAGATAAAAAATTTACGCCAATAGAACTAGCACGATATGTAGAATGTGAAGATATTCCTGCTGCAGATTATCTAGCCCATTTGATAATTTTCCATTTGCCAAAACAAGATAAAATATTATGACAATTTTCTTCTTGCACTACTCAAAAAGGTAACCTTTACATCTTAAATAGTTTAATATTAATTTATGATTGAAAATATATTGATTGTTGGGGGCGGAGGGCGTGAACATGCCATCGCCAAATCCATTTCAACCACCAATCACGAAATTAATCTTTTCGCATGTTCTACAAACAAGAATCCTGGGATATTTTCTCTTACAAAAGGATATGGTCTTATAGATGAGTCCAATCCTTTATCTGTTCTAAACTATGCAAAAAAAATAAATGCCACAATGGTATTCATTGGCCCTGAAAAACCACTTCTAAATGGAGTAACTGATTCACTCGAACAAAACGAAATCTTTGTTTTTGGACCTACTAAAAAAGATGCTAGAATTGAAACAGATAAATCCTGGCAGCGAACTTTCATGAAAGAAAATTCCATCCCTGGGTGTCCTGATTTCGAGATTTTTAGCAGCTCTAAAACTGCGATAAACTACCTAAACTCCATCAATTGGGATGTCGCAGTAAAACCATCTGGATTGACCGGTGGAAAAGGTGTTGTAGTTACCGGAGATCAGGTCTCAAAACAAGATGCAATCGATTATATCTCCAATAGTGGATACGACGACTGGGTGATAGAGGAAAGATTGATCGGTGAAGAAATTACAATCCAGGCATTTGTTTCAAATGGATGTTTACGATTTACTCCCGCAGTTCAAGATCATAAAAGGGCATATGAGGGGGATTCTGGACCTAACACAGGTGGTATGGGGAGCTTTTCTTCCGCCTCTTCTATATTGCCTTTTATGACTCTTGATGATTATAAATCTGCAACAGAAATATTGTCTTCCACTATATCTGCGTTACCATCTTACCGTGGAATTTTGTATGGCCAATTCATGCTAACCGAAAAAGGCCCAAAGGTAGTAGAATTTAATGCTAGATTTGGAGATCCCGAAGCGATGAATATTCTTCCAATTCTTAAAACCGATTTAGTTGACATTCTAATTGCATCTCGCAATGGGTCAAATTTGCCCGATATAGAATTTTATCCTCATGCGACCGTCTGCAAATATGTTGTTCCTCAGGGATATCCTGCCAAACCCATTTCAACACCCATCAAATTACCTCCAAAACCAATCGATGCAAATTCTTTTATTTTCCATTCAAATCTAGTAGAAAAAGATGGGGAATTATTTACAACAAGTTCTAGATCTTTCGCCGTTGTGGGTATCTCGAGCACTATTTCACTCGCTGAAAAAATAGCAGAATCTCACCTAACAAACGTGGAAATTCAAGGACTTCGTGTCAGACACGACATAGGGACAAAAGACCTCATAGACAAACGAATTTCAAACATGGATTCGATCAGACAAATGCGAATAAGTTAAACGGCATTCAATCTAATATATTCATATCGTGTCTCTTCAAACAGATCCCATGAAGCAATCACGTCACCAAAAATTAACATGTTTCCCATCGCACGGGGCTAGAAATTCTCTTTGGAATTGGACCTCTCTTAGAAATCCAATCATAGTGTCATTCAATTTTATTATTATTCACATGGCAAGATATTCTCCTAGTCTAAGGCTCAAAAATTGGCTTTTCAGACGTTTAGGGATGTCAATAGGGCCTGGAGTTTCATGGGGGCTGGAATCAACCCCTGATGTTTTCTGGCCCGAATTAATAACTGTTCGAGAAGATGCTATAATTGGTTATTCTGCAACAATTCTCTGTCATGAATTTCTTCAAAATGAATGCCGCACAGGCGAAGTAAATATCGGCAAACGCGCGATGATCGGTGCAGGCGCAATAATTCTGCCTGGTGTTTCAATAGGTGACGACGCACAAGTAGGTGCCAATTCCGTAGTCACTCAGGATGTGCCTCCTGGGGCAACAGTTGCCGGAGTGCCTGCTAGAATAATATCTATTGATCCTCATTCATCAGTTTAGATACTCCTTCTCTAAATATAAGGGAATTTGGTATTATATGTTCTTCATTTTGAAATTCTATTTTAGTGACCAAGAGCGTTATTTCTTGTACAATTCCGTGTCTCTTTCCCACCCTAATTTCATCTCCAATGCCATATGGGTGAACAAGAACAAAATAAAAACCCGCGGCAGAAGATTTCAACATATCTCCAAAAGCAACCGATGAAAATGCTACCAGTGCAAACGCATAAACTCCTAATAGGATAACTAATGCATCTGTTGCTATGTTCAGTTGTCCCAATACAACTAATACTGAAATATACATTATGCTATATTTGGCAATCTTTGGCAGAACTTTAATTTCAGTTATTTTCACCCCCTTCATGCCCCTTGAAACAAAATTACCGACTTTATCACTTAATACAATTCCAGATGCAAGTACTATCAATGAAATCAAAATCGCTGGGGCTATTCCCACAATCATATTAATAATTTGACCATACCCCATATCTAGAAATACTATAGAAAAAATAATTGTGCTTCCTATGATTACCCACATACTAGCTTTCGATGCCATGATGACGGTAGAAGTCCCCATCCTTCCCATGGTCCTTTCCAATGAAGTTCCTTCTACTGCTTCAGGAATTCCAATCAGTTCCATTATTTTCTTACTTCTACGGGATATGAACTGAGCTATAATTGCACCTGATACCAGTAACAAAGAAAGCACTACTATTCTGTTGGAAAAAAGAATCTGAATCTGTTCAATTATCTCCATATCAGTACACCTCTGGATCTATTTCTAGAACTAGGTCTCCACCCTTAAAACACCTAACCTTCCCATCAGATTCTGAAAGCACAACTGAAACTGCGTTTGTATCTCTAGTTATTGCTGCACCTGCCATATGCCTCGTGCCAAGTCCTTTTGGAATTTCTATCCCCTCAGACGTTGCTTCCAAATACCTATACGCCGCTACTATTTTTCCCTCATTTGAAATAACAAATGCCCCATCAAGTCTCGAAAATTCTTTTATCATAACATTGACTATGGAATCTCCCACATGAACATGGGACTTCTCAAATGGATTGTACGATAAAGGGCATGATTTGTTCATGACCTTTCCAGCATCTCCTACTGTGAATAAAGCGCCAATAGTTTCTCCACTTTGACCTTTTTTACCCAATTCAATCACCAATTCTAAAACATTTCTAATAACTCCTGATTCTGATTTTGAATTTAAGAAAAATGAGTATATTCCCGAGTTCAATTTTGATTCATCTATGCGGACTTTGATAAATGAATCAATTTCATCAGAAAATAATTTCACTCCGCAAATAACAACATCGCCATCTGAAACCATATCTGCTCTCAATGCACCTTCAAGACCAAATCTAATCTTTTCTCTAATATTTTCAAATTCTAATGGAATTTCAACAAATTTTTTAGACCCCCATGAATTTTCTTTACCAACGACAATAATTTTGTCTTCTGCACTCTCAACATATCTTTCATACTCTGCATTAGATGGTCGGAAAAGTACCATGACCATATCCGATGACACAAAATCTCCTATTGCTTCTCGAATTTCTCCCATGGTCTATATTACAATCCACCTTGATGAAAAAGTTTCGGAAGTTCATTCTAACTGTGTCCTTAAAAATCTTCATTTTCTCAAGACAATAGATAAGACTAAAACGATTGGATACAAATCAAAGTCAACTATCATGTCTACTGAAGCAAAATCCTCCGATGTACGGAGCAAAATATCTCTATTCTTAACTAGAAATTTTCCACAAATAGCAATGCATGGTGGGGATGCAGCAATCGAGGAATTAAACATAGAGACTGGAGAAGTTTGGATACGACTTGGTGGGATGTGCAGTGGCTGTGGTATATCCCCCATGACCATCCAAGCAATCCGTCACCGATTGGTTATGGAAATACCTGAAATAAATGAAGTATATGCCACATCTGGCGGTGGATATGACTTCGATCCATTTGGGCATCAAGAAGAAGAAGAAGATTTTCCTGACGTTCCATTCTAATTTATAAATCCCCTGTATATCTATATTAATATTTCTGCCAATTTTTCTATTGGATGGGCTGGACATTCTTCCAAATAATTAGACAACTGCGCTCTGCAAGAAGCCCCCGGGGCAATAACTTCTCCATCAAGTTCAGTTTCAATTTGATCAAATAAAATCTGGCCAATAGAAGAGCTCATAGATACATGTTCTGACTCATATCCAAAAGAACCTGCCATGCCACAACAACCCGAATCAACATTTTTAACTGTGTATCCAAATTTCCTAAGTATATTGGCTGCATGATTTGATTTACCAGATGCTTTCTGATGACAATGCCCATGGTAAATTAATTTATGTTTTGGCACTCTATGTTCTGCATTTCCCCCGAACAAATCTATATATTCACAAATTCCATATGTATTCTTTGATACAATTGAAACATCCTCGCCTTTGAGAATGTCCAGATAATCTGTGGATATCATTTCTGCCTCAGAAGGCTCAATCATGACCACGTCCCAACCCTGTCTGATAAACTGAACCAACAATCCTATATTTTTTTCTGCACGTTTACGTGACATTTCTATAAACCCTTTTGAATAAGACGCTCTTCCTGTGTCCATAACATGATTCATCACTTTGACTTCAAACCCTAATTTTTTCAAAACTTTGACGCCATCTATTCCTGCGCTGGGATATACATAATTTGTAAATATATCTGGAACTACCAGCACTTTTCGAGTGCCACTCTGGGAAGGCGTATCTTTATTAGCCCATTTAATAAACGTTTCTCTGTGTAAAATTGGGAGTTTACGTTCATGCCCAATACCAATTTTTTTCTCCAACAGTGTTCCCACCAAATCATTTTGTAAAATTATATTCGACAATGGTGAAAATGAACTCCCTATGCTCATTAAAATCCCTATATTCGAGAAAATTCTGTCTCTAAGCATAGTCCCATTTCTAGATCTGTATTCATTTGTAATTTCGATTTTCAATTTAGCCATATCTACCCCACTAGGGCAGTCTTTTTTACATCCTTTGCAACCAATACAAAGATCCATAACTTCATGCATGAACTCTGAATTAAATGCCCCGCCTTCCAATTCCCCACTCATAGCCAAACGCAATAAATTGGCCCTCCCTCTTGTGGAAGTACTCTCTTCTTTCGAAGCTCTAAATGTAGGACACATAACCCCTCCAGTTTCAATTTGTCCCCCTCTACACCCACCACAACCATGACATAAATCAACCATGCCTTCAAACCCATTTATTCCTGGCCAGTTCAATTTAGGTTCAAAATCTATGTTAAGCTCATATCCTGGAGGCTGTCTAAGATTCTCGGTCAGTTTCACATCTCCACAAACCTGGCCTGGATTTAATATCCATTCTGGGTCAAAAGAGGTTTTTAAATTTCTAAAAACATTCCACAATTTCTCTCCATATAATTTTTCATTCCATTGAGTTCTAGACCTTCCATCTCCATGTTCTCCAGAAATAGCACCACCATATCCAATTACCAAATCTGTAACCATTTCTGAAACAGAATTCATAATTTCTATTCCCTTTTCAGTTTTGGTACTTATCAAAGGCCGTACGTGCAACACACCAGGACCTGCATGTGCATAAAAACTAGCGTAAGTACCGTGAATATCTAATATTTCTTGAAATTTTTCAACATATTCTGGTAAATGCTTCGCTGGAATTGCCAAATCCTCTACAAAAGCTATATGCTTTTCATCACTTGTTCGAGATAATAATATAGGCAAACCTGCTTTCCTCATTTTCCAAAACCGTCCTTGTTCTATCTCGTCCCGGGCAAAAGTTGCATATTTGGCTCTTGTAGTTCCTGATCCACTATCGTCATTTTTAGGACAAATATGATCTATCAAACATTCTATTTTTTCTTTACCATCTCTATTAT
>CAWVSO010000032.1:0-8519 GCA_963932585.1 uncultured euryarchaeote | reverse complement strand
AAAAATGAATTTAACAGGAAATGATTCCCCAAAAAAATAAATAACAGATTCGTCGAATGCTGGTGTGAAAAGAAGAAGTGCATAGCCTATGCCTGCCAAAGCAAGTCCACAAGGCAAAAATAAACGCCTATCGTACTTATCTGAGATTATTCCAGAAGGAGTTTGGCCGAGTGCAGATCCGATATATTGACTAGTGATTAGGAGCCCTAATTTCCACAGGGGCAGACCTGTTTGAATAGCTATAAGTGGAATTAAAGGGGGCAAAAGCCTTAGAAAAAAATGTTGCATTCCGTGGGCAGAACTAATCAGTAATGCGAATTTTAGTTCTTTTGAGTTTAGTTTTACCATTGGGAATGTTTTGTTTTTGAGATACTTGTTAATATTTGAGGGTTGATGACATAACCTATCCCATATTGATTGTTTTGGCGGGGGGAGAGTGGGGGAAGATTTACTCTTGGGACAATTATATATAGGCAATATGAAAATATTGGTAACTGGTGGATCTGGAGCAATTGGTTCTTTTGTGGTTGAAGAGCTAATTGGAAGAGGGCACGAAGTGGTAGTTTTTGATAGAGACGACCCTAATCACAGGGAAGTTTCATTCGTTAAAGGAGACATATTAGACCAAAATGAAGTTGGAGAAATTGTATCAGAAGTGGATTCTGTGATACATATGGCTGCCATACTCCCGCCAGAATGCGAGAGGGACCCATTTTTAGCTGAAAAAATTAACGTAGGAGGTACGCTTAATGTACTAGATGCTGCAGGGGACACAGGCACTCGTGTTGTTTGTCTTTCGTCCAAAGGTGCTTTGGGTCCTATGACAGGGGAGTATGCACATCCAAGATATGAAGCAGTAAGTGAGAGTCACCAAAGAAATCCAGTTAATGTGTATGGGGCTACAAAAATGGCAGTGGAACATTATTGCCTCGCTTATTCCAAAAATAAAGGGACTGATGTCAGTGTTGTTCGGCTTGCGTCGACCTGGGGCCCGGGGAAGGGCCCTCGTCATGGAGAATTGGATTTAATTTCGCAGATCATAGAAGGGGTTGCTAGAGGCGACCCCATTCATGTTTTTGGAGGAGACCAAGGGAATGATTTGGTGTACTATGCAGATATAGCGCAAGGGCTTGTTAAACTATCAGAGTCCAAAAACCTCCCTCATCTGACATACCACATTGGGTCTGGAAAAGTGGTTAAACTCGATGAGTTTAGAGAAGTATTGCTAGAATTATTTCCAGAATCGAAGATAAATATAGAGGGCGGATTGAATTACTTCAACAAGATTGAACCCACTTATTGTCTTATGGACATATCAAGGACGAGGCGTGAGGTGGGTTATGAGCCTAAGTACGATATTGAGAAAGGAGTTAAAGACTATATTTCTCGAATTGGGATTGATATTTAGATATCAGTGTAGATATACACCAGCAGACAAAAACTAAATTGAATTATGGGATTGGATATGAAAGGCGAGGTAGCAATTATAATGGCATCTAGCAGTGGGCTTGGATTGGGAGCCGCAATTGCTCTTGCCATGGAAGGAGCCAATGTTGTGATAAATGGAAGGGACAAGGATAGATTAGAATCTGCTAAAATTAAAATAGAAAAAGTCGCTATGGGCGAAGTTATATGTTGCCAAGGTGACATATCTGAAAGAGAAACTGCAGTTAAACTAGTAGAAACAGCAATGGAAAATTTTGGGAGATTGGACCATCTTGTGACTAATTCTGGGCCGCCACCATGTCTTCGATTTGAACAATCGAATGATGAAGATTGGTATAACGCATTTGATTCATTATTTATGGGAATTATCAGAGTTATTAAAGAGGCAGAACCGCATTTGAAAAAATCTAAAAATGGAACTATAGTGACTATTACATCTAGAATTGTGAAAGAGCCCAGCCCCGCAAATATTTTATCTAGTTCGATTAGAATGGCTGTCGTGGGATTGGGAAAATCACTAGCACAGGAATTTGCACCACAGATCAGGGTTAATACAGTTCTTCCTGGAAAATTTGACACACCTAGGGTAGTAGATGATGTACGTGATGTGGCTAGAAAAATTCCCAACAGTGAATTTAAAGTTGAAGGAATACCGATGGGCAGAATTGGAGATCCAATTGAGCTTGGAAATGCGGTTGCATTTCTTTGTTCAAATAAATCTAGTTTTATAAATGGAGCTGCGTTACAGGTTGACGGTGGAACTATCAAAGGGACTTTTTGATAACATGGAGAAATTAACGTGGATTTAAAATTTGGACTGACTTTGCCTCATTTTGGAAAGGTTGCATCTAGAGAAAATATATTGAAAATAGCTGAAAAGGCGGAAGATTTGGGATTTAATTCTGTATGGGCGCGGGACCATTTAGTGTATCACCCCCATGGACTAGAAGATTCAGATAGGAGTTTTATAGAAACTTTTGTCACATTGGCCGCAGTAGGGACGGTTACAGATCTAACCCTAGGAACTTCGGTTACATTTCCGCATAGACATCCTTTGAATTTGGCCCAGCTATATTCCAGTTTAGAGTTTATGGCAAGAGGAAAAGTTATTGCAGGAATTGGGATGGGTAGTCGAAAAGAAGAGTATGATATTGCAGAAATTTCAGTTGAAAAAAGAGAAGATATTTTTAAAGAGAATATTGAAATAATAAAACAAAGTTGGAGGGGCGAGGGGAAATATGAAGGGGATTTTTATTCGTTTGAAGATGCTTTTCAATATCCTTCTCCAATAGATATACCAGTATGGGGAGGGGGTTCTGCACCAATTGCTGTGAAACGTGCGTGGAATTATTGCGATGGGTGGCTCCCTGGAAGAATCAATATGCCAAGTTTTAGACAAGGTGTGAAATCCCTTAAAAAATGGTCAAATGAAGAAAGTAAGCCAATGCCCACTGTAGGTGCAATTCCAATAACCAGTATTGGGAGAGATAGAGATCAAGCGATTGAAAAAGTAAATTTGAAAGGACTGATAAAAGCTGCTAAACCATTCTGGATGAAGCCAGAATCAGGAGTTTTTGAAACGGTGGAGGATTTAGAAGGAGTTCTGATGGCAGGTGGACCAGAAGATATTGTAAGAGAAGTGGAAAAATTTAAAAATGCAGGAGTAAATCATTTGGTATTTGATATGAGACAACGGTTTGATGACATGGAAGAATGCATGGAAATTATTTCAGATGAAGTGATGCCCGAATTCCATAAATAAATAATAGTTTACGCCAAAAGTGAAAATAGAGGATAATGGATTGCAGAAAGGGATGGAGAATATAAATTTATTTACACATATTAGTTTAAGAAAAAATTGAGCTGTTAAGCTCTATCTCAGAAGTGTTTCTCGAAGAGCGGCAGGAATGCTGCTGGATCTTGGATGTATGTCTTTCCACCGTATACAGGATTATTGTATGCGTATGGTAAGATTTTCTGAGTTGCAGGTATGAACGCAGAGAAGTCTGCGTGTGCTGCAGCCGATGGCGCGTGGGCCGGTGTACGACCTGTATCAGCAACTTTCTCCTGACCATCTTCAGACATGAACCAAGCACAGAAAGCCATTCCAGATGCAGGGTTTGGTGCTCCTGCTGTTAGGTGGAGCGGAACCATAGAGGACAATGCTGGGTCGATCCAAGCTAATTTGAGCGGGATGTCTTGACCTTCTGCAGTTTGTCCAACTAAGTCGTTAATGTATGTATTACATAGGGCTTTTTCTCCAGACACACAAACGTTGTATGCACCAGTGTTTCCAGTGGTGAATTGTGGTTTGTTTGCCATGAAGTCTGCTGCCCAGGTTACGAACTTGTCTTCTCCCCATAGGCCCCATAATGTTGCGAATAGAGAACCGATAGAGGAAAGTTGACGTGGGTCTTGCATAACAAATCCGTTCTGTCCTGTGTAACTAGAATCAGTCCATGCTTCGTATGTTTTTGGGACATCTCCTGCAGACATTAGATTTGTGTTGTAGTGTAAGGTGTAAGGAAGTCCGTATCCAGGTAACTCATAACGAGGAGCGCCTGGGGATTTCCAAGAACCTTCTGCATATCCTAGATCTGCAGCTACTTGTTTTAGCCAGTGGTCATTGTCAAGTCGGACATAAACATTTGCTGTTGCTACTGAACGGGCAGTTGGTAAGGAATATAGAGAAACATCGGAACTAACAATTCCGGCTTTATTTTCACTTACTAATTTTGATGCGATTTCTGAAGAACCGCCACCCCATGGTTTCAATGTTACACCAGGTACAGCTTCTTCAAACGCAGGTTTGATTGGATCTAGCATATCTGGCTCGTCCATTGCACCGTAGAGATAACATGATCCCTCTGCCTGGGCTGCAGTTACTACTGCTGATGGGATTGTAATAGATCCTATCGTTAGACCTGCAGATGCACCAGGTGCTGGTTTTCTTTCTACACGGCCGGCGGAGGCAGATGCACTGCCACCTTTAACAACGTTACTAGAAACGGATGTTCCGGACTTTTCGCGGTTAGCAGAGGATGACCCTCCGCTTCCACTTGAGGCACAGCCTGCAATGCCGGCTACACCGGCACCTATGGCTGAGACCTTTAAAAATTGTCGTCGATTATATTGTTCTTTCATAATTTAAATTATTCCAGGTATACGTTACATTTCTGACAGAAATGAGCAACCTGAATTCAATCAAGAAGTCAGGTGTATTAAATTTTGCTATCGGGTGTGCATCCATGTCATGGTCAGATTTAAGAGTGTTTTTACAGGTCCTTTTGCGACTCTATGTTACTGTTTTTTTGAGATTGCCACCCTCGGATTTCAGAGTTATTTGGACTTATTTTGGAAGTTTTTGATTTTCGAGTGATATTGGACAAGGATTCTTTAAAATGAGCTCCGAGCTCTATTGAACAATCAGATAGAGGTTCTGCAACACATAGCAATACATATCCCAAATCTAAATGCTCTTTTCGGAGCACCCTAGGAGGGGATGTATGGACTATTTGGCCAGAAATTAAATGCCCAGTGCAAGCTGCACAAGAACCCCAGTTACATTCGAATGAGACCATACATCCTGAAGAAATAGCTGCTTCGAGTATAGTTTGTCCAAAAGAAACTTTTACTAAGTCTACATTGCCTTCATGGTGGATCAGACGCACAGTATAGGATTTGGTAGACATAGTTCTTGAAAGCCGAATTATTTGATGAGGAAATGGAGAAGTTACTAGGTATTAAACCGCGCGTTAGAACGATAGAAGTAGATACTAAGCGATATAAGCAACTAACCTATGACATTGTATGATATCGCTAGACCTATTTTTTTCAAACTCCCTCCAGAAATTGCACATGGGGTGGGGAAGGAAATTCTACGAGTGAGTGGTTCGAATAGGTTGATTGGTAACAAAATTCGATCATATTACCAGTTTGAACATCATATGCTTGAGACTAAATGTATGAATATGGAATTTCCTAACCCAATAGGAATTGCTGCAGGATTCGATAAAAATGGAGAAGTTACTAGGAGTATTATAGACATAGGATTTGGTTTTGCAGAAATAGGAACTGTCACCCCAGAAGCACAAATTGGAGAATCTAAGCCTCGTCTTTTTAGATTGCCCAAAGACGAAGGAATGATCAATAGACTTGCGTTTAATGGAGAAGGGGCAGACGCAGTTAAAAAAAGAATGGGAATATTAAGAGATATTTCTGCACCAATATCAGTGAATATAGGTAAGATGAACCACTCGGGTCCTGAAGAAGCCGTTAAAGATTATGTGAGTGTGTTTGAAAAATTATATGAATTTCCAGATTATTTTGTGATCAATGTTTCGTGTCCTAATACGCCAGATGTGTATGATGAATCCAGCTCAGAACATCTTTCAGAGGTTTTTGGAGCCCTGCAAGATAAAAATCGAGATAACAAACCCATAGCCGTTAAAATTGGACCAGACTATAATTCTAAAGAGAAGCTAGATAGTTTGTCAAAATCAGTTGAAGTTGCAGAGGATTTTGGGATAAATGCCATTGTGGCGACTAATACTACCACTGACCACTCGAAATTGAGTTCAAAGGATAGGAATGAGTGGGGAGGGGTAAGTGGAAGGCCACTAGAAAAAAAAGCTACAGAAACTGTTGAGAAATTGTATGGATTGACAGATTTGCCAATAATTGGTGTTGGTGGAGTAGATTCTGCAGAAACTGCTTACAGAAAAATTCAACATGGTGCATCTCTTGTTCAAGTTTATACCGGTTTCGTGTATAAAGGTCCATCTCTTGCCCGGCAGATAACAACTGGATTGGTAGACCTATTAGAAAGAGATGGATATTCCAATATAGAAGAAGCAGTTGGTACTGAGTGTAAAGAATTATAGAAGGGCGATTGTTTCAAAAATAAAATAATTAAAGTTTGAGGTTTTTTAAACGCTTTTTCTTATAATTCCTATCATATATTCCAACCAGATCTCCGCCTTTAAGAATGCCAAAAAGTGTCAATAAAAATCCACCTATTGCAATGAAAATATGGTATTTTGATTCTACGACTCCCATTATAAGAATAGTGAACAAAAATATTGCCCCTCCAGGTGCCAGAAGTAAAAATAAACGTATCTTGTAATGGTGAGACTCGTTTAGTTCCCACGAGAAATCTATATCTGGAGAATCATCTGTGTTTTCGGAAGGCTTGCTTCCTTGTAGCGTCTGGTTTTTTGGAATTTCTAAACGTGGCATTGGGAATAAGTGACTTTGTCGTTTTCTATGAAGAGATTACTCTTGCAACAACTCTCGCGGGCGCGGCTTCGTAACGAGGTATTAGGAGTGGTAAGCAGAAGATTTCAATTGTATCGTGATCGACTATATCTCGGATGTTACATATGTTTTCAACTATCGGTATTTCCGCATCTAGTAATGTCACGTGAACTGGGCGGGATGGATCTTTAACATGGTATTTTGATGCATCGACAGATTCAGTTACGAAATCTACAACAATGAGAGAAACTTGCTTTTCTACCAGCCAAGTTGCAGCATCTGGTGAAAGACTAGAAGATTCCATATAAACTCCGTCTGGATAGTTTCCATTTTCCAATTGTTTGTCTATGTCGCCAGTTAGCAATACTACTCGGTCGCCAGATGAAATGCCAGGATTGCATTCTTCTAGTATTTCTGAAGTGATGAGTTTACTTGCATAAGCCCTCATATCGAAAACTCGTGCTTTTCCGCAGAAAATACCTACATCTATTTGATCTATGGTTTTACCACCAGGAGAATAGTGAATGGGGGCATCTATGTGAGTCCCAGTGTGCACATAAGTTGAGAACGCCCGGACTTCTCCAGCAAAGTTTGTTAGCTCCCCAGGAGAAGTTTGTATAGCTTCGAATCCAATTCTTTGTGCTGGCCGAATAGTACCTTCATCCAGTGGTAACGTTAAATCGTACATATAGATATTAATGATGGAGCTATGTAAAAATAGTATGATTCTAGTCGAAAGGGGTTAGTATCCGCTCACGTTTCCTCAAATATATGGAGAAGAATGGGTACATGTTAGATGGAATCAAGGTCATCGACTTGACCACATTCGTGACAGGAGGGTTTGCAAGTTTGATGTTAGGCCATCAGGGCGCTGAGGTAATAAAAGTTGAAAAACCACATATAGGAGATGATAACCGACACTCAGGACCCCCATTTATACAGCCGAAGGAGAAAGAAGGCCCCGGGATAACTGCTTCGGAAAGAGGAGAATCGCCCTATTTTTGGACTGTCAATTATGGTAAACGAAGTATTGAGATAGATTTAAAATCAGAAGCTGGTGTTGAACTTATATATAAATTATGCAGTGACGCAGATGTTTTTGTCCAGAATTTTCGCCCAGGTACAGCTAAAAGATTAAGAGTAGGTTACGATGAGATTAAAAAACACAATCCAGACATAATATATTGTTCAATATCGGCATTCGGAGAGAGTGGGCCATGGTCAAGTAGACCTGGTTATGACCTTCTTATACAGGGAACCGGTGGGATAATGGATGTAACAGGAGAAGAATCAGGAGGCCCGACTAAAGTGGGATTGCCGCAAACAGACCTTATCACAGGTATGTGGGCAGCATTTGGAATTGTTTGTGCATTAAATCGCCGAAAGGAAACAGGAGATGGGGAATTTATAGAATTGAGTATGCATGATTCGGCTTTGCCATGGTTGACTAAACAAGCGGCGAAAGTATTTTCAGGGGGAATTCCCAAACGCATGGGAAGTAAAGATCCGGTTTTGGCACCATATCAAGCATATCCGACTAAAAATGGATATATAAACGTCGCCTGTGCAAATCAGAAATTGTGGACAGGTTTATGCGATGCGATTGGCCACTTAGAACTTGTAGAAGATAATAGATTTCAACAGAATGCAGACCGTGTTGAAAATATGGAGATTCTAGAAGAAATATTGTCCTCAATTTTTAAAATGAAATCTACAGAAGAATGGGTTGAGTTGTTGGCAGAAGAAAAACAGTTGCCAGTTGCCCCGGTTTTGTCCGTTGAAGAAGCACTATATAATGAACAGACGAGAGCAAGAGG
>CAWVSO010000031.1:0-8554 GCA_963932585.1 uncultured euryarchaeote | reverse complement strand
AAATATTTTTTGGTTCATCTAGCGGTTGGGTGCCATAGTAAAAATTAGCCATGTATTCCGAAGGCCTCTTGGTTAATATAGGCACTTCCGAAGCCCTTTTAAGATATTCTGCATCCAATCTAGCCATTAAAGATGGGACATACAATATACCCGATTCCTGAAAAACTATTTTAAGATTCGGGAATTTTTCTGGAACTCCTTGTATAACTAGACTCACCAATTGAGACATATTACTCCATAAAAATCCCAGTGTATGTGTAGATATAAATTTTTCATAACCCTTGATATAAAAATAATCAAGACTAGCTCCTCCTGCATGAAAAACTAATGGCAATCCAGCATCCTGGCACGCTTGATAAATCCCATCATATTTCCTATTCCCAAAAGGGGGTTCTGGACCTCCGCATATCATACATGCACCTGCAAATCCATCCTCCCCTCCACATCTGTCAATTAAATCTACAGCTTTTTCTGGATCTTGGTATGGAAGAACTAACAATGCATGTATGCCTTCGTCCGGATTCACCACCTTGTCTAACATGTAATCTGCATACGCATTAGTGATCAATTCGGGCCTTTCATCATCCCCGCCCAATCGAGCGAAAGAAAGCATTTTCTGCGTAATTATAATTATATCATCTGCACCCACAATGTCCATCGCAATTGGAATATCTTCAGGAGTCATTTCACCACGAAGATATCCTACTTCTTCTCTTTGAATTCTGCCATACATATAATGATCTGGATAACCCGACGAAGGGAACATTTTACTCGGGCTTTTCTTAAAACGTTCCTTGAACGGATTGCCATCCGGTATGTATTCTGCAAGTTCAGGTATGGACTCTAAATAGTGAGCATCACTGTCTACAATGTAATCGCCACTCATACATATTATAAAAACCACTTACATAAAAATCGCATTATTATTTCAAATAATCATTTGTAATCTATTTTGAAGTGAAATTCAAACTCAAATTGACATAGTATTATCAATTCACTCAAACAAAAAGATAGTGCATATTTATGATGGTTCGGCAACATTGTACTTTTATAATCCGATGGACGCTGGTGAATTATTAAATCTTCTGGGAAATGAAAATCGGCGCCGTATACTAAATTTAATTTCTCAAAAACCCTGCTATGTAACTGAAATTTCAGAACATCTTGAAGTTAGTCCAAAAGCTGTAATAGGTCACTTAAGAATGCTAGAGGAATCTGGACTCATAGTGAAAAAACCCTCTGAAATTCAAAATGATAATCAGAGACGAAAATATTTCCATATAGCTCAAAACATGCGATTAGAGGTCACAGTTTCACCTTATAAATTTGGAATGAAACGTGCATATCCAGCACGCCACAGTCTTGATATATCCTCTTGTCAGCATATCTCATTAACCATGCCCATTACAGTACCTGAAAGTCATCCACTTGAAAATATTTCCACATTTTCGGACCATGCAAAAACAATATCTTCTAACATAACCACGACAGCATCGCAACTACGAGAACTACGAGAAATCGAAAAAGAACTTTCTATAGCCCAACGTTGGGTTCATGGAAAAATAATCACCCTTTTAGATAATTTATCTTCATCACTTGAGGGGTCAAACAGCATAGATGCTAGTATTCTTTTAGCACTTTCAAAAAAAGACACTATGCATGCAGATGACATCTCTCGCACGTTCAATATATCTCCACTCATGCTCTTCGAACGTCTTGAACTTTTAGAGAATGTTGGTTTAATTAACAAAACTGGAGAAAGCACTTGGAGGCTTAACTAAAAATGAATCCTGGAGACCAAGTTTGCATTTCTCAAAATGGAACTGAATACGAAGGCATTCTTCTGCCCTCCACCAACCCTGACTATTTACTTCTAAAACTATCTGGGGGGTATAATATAGGCATATCTGCCAAAGGAGCTTCTATTAATGTCGTTAAACCATCTTCTAAAAATTCATTTACACAAGAAGCCAAACCCAATCAAATTTCGAACATATCTTTCGATGATGAACTTCCTCTAATTTCCCTTATTAGCACTGGCGGAACAATTGCTTCTACAGTTGACTATAGAACTGGCGCAGTTGCCTCCAAATTTGATGTGGTAGATGTAATTAGATCAATACCCGATTTATCTGGAATGGCAAATTACCGTGGAAGAGTCGTGGCAAATATTTTGTCAGAGAATATGAAACCTTCAATATGGCAAGACCTAGCCAAAGTAATCTTTGAAGAAATAGAATCTGGGGCAGATGGTATTATAGTTATGCACGGCACTGATACAATGCAATACACAGCGTCAGCAATTTCTTTTATGATTAGGAGCCCTGTCCCAATAATTTTCACTGGCAGTCAACGATCATCTGACCGTCCTTCAAGCGATAATCTAGTAAATGTTATATGTTCGGTCGAAGCAGCTAAATCGAATTGTGCTGAAGTGCTTATCTGCATGCATTCCAATGAGTCAGATGATATTTGTTCTCTTCATAGAGCAACTAGATCTAGAAAAAATCATACTTCTAAACGTAGTGCTTTCGAGACTATAGGAAACCTCCCTCTTGGCGAGGTAGATTACAAAACACGTCTTGTTACCTATAGAAGACAACACACAAAAAGAGGAGAACTCCAACCTTCACTTCAATCAGATCTCGATTTAAACGTAGAACTAATCAAATACACTCCTGGAATGGATGTAAAACTATTCGACATTTGTTCTGGCAAATCTGGCATTATAATTGAAGGGACTGGATTGGGGCACATACACACCGATTTTATTCCTTGTCTTTCCTCACTAATCGAGAATGGAACATGCATTGTTATGACAAGTCAATGCATTGAAGGTCGGGTTTGTTCTCGCGTTTATGACACTGGTAGGGACTTACTCGATATCGGTATAGTTGAAGGTGAAGACCTCTTGCCTGGGACTGCAAAAGTCAAATTGATGTGGGCACTTGCAAATACCACTGATCCTTCTAAAACAATGCAGAAATCTATTGTAGGCGAGATAACTAATCCATCTAGACCCTGGTTATGATGTATGTCATTTCTATCCGCCGCTCATAGGTGGAATTACGGCCAATTCATCACCTTCAAATACTAAAGTTTCATTATATTTTTCCTGTTTAATTTCTCCTCCGTTATGCAGGATTTTCACATGCTCGTAAACCCTACCTTTTTCATCAAATATTTCTTCTCTTAGTTTTGGTATATGTTCAAAAAGATTCTCTATAGCATTCCCCACTGTCAACCCCTTATATGTCTCCATCTCGATTTCTCTCACCCCTGCAATCTCTGCAAAATTAGCGAACAATTTCCATTTTAAATTCATATTTTTACCACATCAAATTAAATCGATATTCCTGCATCTAGAGCTATTTGTCCCATTTTACCAATCCTATCTAACGTCTCCGATGAAAATTCTTTTTCTTCCGTTTCACTTTTTTTAGATCCTTCTATTAGATTGCCATCTATTGTAAGTATGGCACCCGCCTGAATCCCCAATCTTCTCGATAAAGCTAAAACAACTGAAGTCTCCATTTCCACAGCAAGTAATTTAGCATTTTTCCATTTTTCAATATACTCTTGAGTCTCAGCATAATATGCATCATCAGTTACCACTGCACCAACATGAAATTCAACTCCCTGTCTTTCCGACGATTCTATCAATGCTGAAACAATTTCATGGTGGGCAACGGCAGGATATGTTTCAGGTTCATACCTTTTCGTTGTTCCCTCTTCCTTAGCTGCTCCAGTTGCTATCACGAACTCTCCAATATTAATCCCTCTCTGAATGGCACCCGCAGTTCCCACACGGATCATTTTTTTAACCCCCACTCTATAAAGTTCTTCTATGGCTATTGCGGCAGAAGGGCACCCAATACCTGTAGAGCAAATAGTTATATTTTTTCCTTCATACTCGGCATTATAAATTTTATATTCTCTATTCTCCGAAATAATTTCAAAATCATCACACAGTCTAGCAAAAAATTCCACCCTACTTGGATCTCCTGGGAGCAATGCAATTTCATTTACTTCTCCCTTTCCAACTAGCAAGTGTGGTTGTTTCTTCATATTTTTATTTCATCCCGCCACTGAATAAAGTATCAGGTTATGGATTCCAGGCCCAATGCCAATTGCAATCATAACTATTAAAAAAATTCTTGCGTTCAAAGGTTTTTCTCTTATATACTCTGCAAATAGGACGACCATGTACGCTGCCAAAGCAATCTTGACGCACACAAATAACCACCCGGAGCCTATCACATCACTCGAGGGCAATCTCGCTGCGAAATCTATTATAATTTTGGATATTGGAGTTTGCTCATTAAAATTTAGTATGTCAATTCCAATTGCTGTGGAAATTCCATCAACAGTTTGACCTAAAACTAATAAAAAACCGGTACTTCCCAATGCAATTGGTATCTCTGGTTTCTTATATTGTATAATTTTCCATACTCCAATTGATACCAAAATGGACAAAATCAAACCAAAAATTGGCCACAATGAATGATTCAGACCATTGGAAATTATAATTCCCATAACGCCTAAAAAACATATGACTCCTCCTATGAAAATGACTTGATTTATCTGTGAATTTCTCCCAAAATGATTTCCTGAAGACCAAACAATTCCTCCTATGATAAACGTCGTTATGTATACTGTTGGGTTGCCCAAAAAATAATTCACTTCTCCAGGCACGATTCCCAATAAACTCAACACTCTTAAACTTGATCCAAATGCCATCCAGGGAACTAAAGCGATGATGGTTTTTTCATTTATTTCGATTCCAGTTTTCCAAAGGATAAATGCAACCAAACACGCACAACTCAAAATAAAAACCACGTATGGCACCGGGGGAAGTACAAAATCCAATGGAAGCACCTGCATAAAACTTTTTACACACGAAACATAAAATCGTTTACGACACTGACTGATCAAATACCATCTTGTTTTTGGTCACTCTGGTAACATATATATCTATTAATGGCACTCTATCATATCGAAACATACGGGTGTACCTCAAATCAAGGTGAGGGTAAATTAATAGAACAAATGTTGCGTGACGCTGGACACGTCCGTGTAAGTTCTCCCGAATTAGCCGATGTGGCAATCTTAAACACTTGCACTGTAATTGAAAAAACCGAACAATTGATGATATCTAGAGCGAAAGCGCTAGAAAACATGGTTTCTGATTTAATAGTAACCGGTTGCCTAGCACTGGCCCAACCAAATTTAATGCACGAAGCAGGAGTACAAGCACGTGTATGCGGATGGGATGAAGTCCCCACAGCTGTTGGAAATGGAGAATGTCCAACTTCTACTTTAGATACTGTTCCAATTTTGGATGGTGTCATCGGTATACTTCCAATTGCTAGAGGTTGTATGTCAGATTGTTCTTATTGCATCACCAAACACGCCACTGGAAAAATAAAGTCCCCGTCTATTTCAGAAAACGTATCCAAAGCGCGAAATCTAATAAAAGCCGGGGCGAAAGAGATACGAATTACTGGGCAAGACACTGGTGTATACGGGTGGGATAACGGTGAGAGAAAATTAGACCAATTACTCGATAAAATTTGCAATCTTCCTGGCGATTTCCGGGTCAGATTGGGAATGGCAAACCCAAAGGGAATACATGGCATTTGTGAAAATTTATCTTCTGTATTCTGTCAGAATGAAAAACTCTATAATTTTATCCATGCTCCTGTTCAATCAGGATCAAATCAAGTACTTGGTAGCATGCGCCGGCAACACCAAGTAAAAGAATTTAAAGATATTGTTAAAATTTTTAATAATCAACTTGATCATTGGACTCTTGCAACAGACTTTATTGTAGGATTCCCCACCGAAACTCATGCAGACCACTGCAAATCTCTAAACCTAATTAGAGATGTCGAACCTATACGAATTAACATAACCAGATTTTCTCCACGCCCCGGTACAGATGCTGCAAAACTAAAAGGAATAGGCGGGAACATACGAAAACAACGTTCCGTTGAAATGACCAAATTAAAATTCGAAATAGTATCTCGTGCTTATCAATCTATGATTGGGAATCAACATACTCTTCTTGCAGTTGAACATGGAACCAATGGATCTATGAAATGTAGGGACGAAGCATATCGACAAATAATTATAAAAAACTCAGATGATTATTCTATCCAACCAGGGGATTTCATCGAATCATGTGTGGTTGCATCAGAGCATGTTTATGCTTTTGGTGAACCTCTATGATCTATACCTATCTCATCCAAAAAATTCATTCCCCATAGAATAAAACATATTTCCAACCAACCATTGACCGCCATCTGCAATTAGAACTTCTCCAGTTATCACATCTGCCGCAGGAGAACACAAATAAAGCACCTGCTGGGCCATCTGACCAACTTCTGCTATTCCTCCAATGGGGATAGACTTTTCAAATTTTTCCAACAGCGATGCGTCGAGTAATAAATTTTCTTTCACGCTATCTGTAAGTACAACTCCTGGGCACATGGCATTCACCCGAATATCATATTTTGACCATTCCAGAGCCAAAGTCCTAGTTAAATTGAGCACTCCTGCTTTAGCAGCTCCTGAATGTCCCACATATGGCGCGGAATTCCAGGCATAATTGGCAATTATATTCACCACAGACCCTCCTTTCTTTTTTAATAATGGGAGGCACTCTTTGGATACTCTAAATGTCCCATCCAAGACTATATCTACAACAGCTCTCCATCCATTTTCACTGAGGTTTTCCACTGGGCAAACAAAATTTCCTGCAGCATTATTTACTAATATATCTAAATTTTCCCATTCATCTCCTATAAACTCAACAGCGGACTTAACACTTTTTTCATCTCTAACATCCATAACTTTCCATAGTATTGATTCCCCCGTATCCTCTAACATTTTCTCCGCTGCAAATTCTAACCGATCCTTATTACGAGATGCAATAAAAACTTCTGCCCCATGCTCCAAAAAAGATTGTACAAACCCAAGTCCCATTCCAGTAGCGCCGCCAGTCACAAATACTTTTTTTCCTTCAAATAATCCTTCTCTGAAAACACTATCTTTCATTTTTAATAATCTCCTGACCAAGTTTAGCTACTGCTTAACTATAAAGACCCGTGGTTGTTGAACATTAATTCCTAATCCTCTATTAAAATAGATCTATCTTCTCCTCTATATTTGATTCCTTTTTGTTCAGCAAAGGCTTCATGCAATTTACAATATGTTTCTTCCATGCCCTCCACAATAATTTTAGTGTCACTTAAAATCGGCATAAAATTACTATCACCTTCCCACCTTGGAACAATATGTGTGTGCATATGGTCATTAATCGATCCACCGCTACCTTTCCCTAAATTCAGACCTGTATTGAAACCTTGGGGCTCAAATGCAACCTCCAATGCTTTCAGAGCTCTAACTTTAAGTTTAGCATGTGCAAGGAGGACCTCTTCTTCCAATTCAACATATGACCCAACATGTTCTTTTGGAATCACCATTAAGTGTCCTGGGTTATATGGGTAATTATTCAGAATAACGTATGCATGTCTGTTTTCTGCAATTAATCCTTTATTTTTATCATCTTCTAGTTTGTACACGTTACAAAATACACACTCATCTGACAAGTCATCCAAACCGCTTCTTGAAACCCATTTCATTCTCCAAGGGGCAAATAGCTGGTCCATAAGTAGTACTATACTAGAAGTTAGCTTTAGTCTATCTCTATTCAAATATATATGATATTTATCTCAACAATCATTTTTAACTAGCCCATTTTGATCAAAAGAATTATTTAGTTATTATTTCATTCCCGTTCTTTGTAATTATCACGGTATGCTCCGCTTGACTTACCAACCGATTCCTTTGCTCTTTTAGAATAGGGTATCCTCTGACTATTCCGGCCATTTTCAATCTTTGCAATGATATCTTTCCATATGATTCATCAATCCACCTAGAAGCAAATGGAAGTCCTTTATATTTCTCTTCAATCGTTTTAATCAACTCTCTAGATTTTTTCCCTCTCACAGGGCGCTTTCTAACAAGAGAGAAAATTTCCTCCTTTCCACCTTCTGTAACCTTTCCGCTCCCATTGGTTACAAAAGGTTCAATTGCGATGACATCTCCAATTTTCAATTCCGTATTTGTTTCAACATAACAATTTGGTATGCTAGGGTCTGTATGTGCATCATATCGACCAACACCATGTCCTGAAAGATTAATTATGGAATTATATCCGTACTCTCCAATCTTTTTTTCTATCACTCCTCCTATTTCCCCAACACTTACCCCCGGCCCTGTAATTTTCAATGCAGCATCTAGTGCTTTTTCCACCGCTTCCACAAATTTAGGATTGCCAGAAAAGTCCACAGTTTTTGCAGCATCTGCAATCCAACCATCTACATGAACACCAACATCTACGCAAATCATTTCTTCTCCAAAAACAGTTTTTTCATTTATCCCTGGGGTAGAGTGAGAGGCCTCTTCATTTATACTAATATTCACAGGAAATGCAGGCTCGCCTCCTAACTCTCTTATCTTATTTTCTGCAAATTCTACTACCTCCAAA
>CAWVSO010000030.1:0-8570 GCA_963932585.1 uncultured euryarchaeote | reverse complement strand
TGCACAATACTTAACCTTATTATGGATCGTTTCTCTATCCTCCCCCTCCCACCACTGAGTACAATAAAAAGTTACAGAATGTCCTCTGCTCGCGATTAAATCTGCAATTAAGTGTAGCCTTCTATCTGAGTCATTCCCTTCTATATAAAATGTCTCTCTCTCTAAGATCGCTACCCGCATGCCTCTTTCTAGTCCTGCACCCAAAAATAACCATCGATGTTCCTTTGTTATCTATATGACACCTGTTTTATTTGCTATATCTTTTGCTTCATTTTCCCCAATACCATCTTTTAGAATTGTATACCTGTCTCTTATTTTATGTGCAGTTGTCAACGATTTAATCACACTATCTGGGGATACTTTTAATTCTTCTGCTGTGGTTGGACAATCTAATTTTTCTAGTGTTTCTTTAATCTTTTTCCATCCGCCGGATTCACCAGAATGTAAATACTCCATTAATATTGTACCAACACCGACTTGATGGCCATGAAGTCTATCTCCATTTGGCTCAATTCTATTCAACTGGTGACTAAATAGATGTTCTCCTCCACTCGCTGGGCGAGACGATCCTGCAATACTCATGGCCACCCCCGAGGAAACAAGTGCCCTCGCAACTATTGCTATTGATCTTTCAGATTTTTCTAAAATTAAATCTACATTTTTAATAAGTATCTCAGCTGTCATCTCCGATAATGCAGCAGCATATTCTGAATATCCAGTTTCACCATGGTCCGTGGCCAATCTCCAATCTTTTACAGCAGTAAAATTAGAAATAATATCTGCACAACCAGCACTAGTCAATCTCCATGGGACATCTGCCATAATCTTTGTATCTGCTATTATTCCAACCGGTGGTTTTGCAGCCATGCTATGTTGATTTTCACCATCTGGTATCGAAGCCCTTCCACTTGCTATCCCATCATGACTCGCCACAGTTGGAAATGATATAAATTCTTTATTCGTTTTTTCACTAGCTATTTTAGCAATGTCTATTGGTTTGCCTCCACCTATGCCTATTACAAACCCAAATTTTTCTTTTTCAAGTATGTCAACAACTCTGTCAATCTCACTCATGCCTTCTGATACTAATAAAGTCAAATCTGGATTGTATCCTTTAGCTTCAAAATCTCCAATAATCTTCTCCCCTGCTATCTTACCCGGCGTTTTAGTAGTTATTAGCAACGGGTCGCCTAACAGTCGAAGCTCTTCAACTATCGAAACTACTTCGTCTAACACCCCTTCGCCTATTGAAACTATTCGAGGTAACTGAACCCAATTTGATTTATATGGCATGAAATGTTCTATATCACTCCTACTTGTTCGTCCAGCTATTTATCTATCGATTATTTAAATACCATATTATCAAGCCACTTCTCCAATTACAGTAGGTAGTCTTTTTCTAGCATCTGCATCTGGCCAATTCCTAATTGCATTCAAATAAGGCTCTGGCATTATTTTCATAAATTCATTTTTAGAATCTTCCCAATTGTTTAATATGGACAATGCAATTCCAGATCCAGTATATTCAATATGATTGTGCAAGAGGCTTTTAATCATATTTTCATCTACCTCATCCAATTCTGATGAAACATCTTCAATTTCCACGTTACAACGTTCTAAAAATTTATCTTCTGGATCATGTACATATGCAATTCCTCCGGACATTCCTGCAGCAAAATTTTTCCCAATTCCACCTATGACCACAACTACCCCGCCTGTCATATATTCACACCCATGATCACCAACGCCTTCTACAACTGCCTTTGCTCCAGAATTCCTAACAGCAAATCTTTCACCAGCATTTCCATTGACATACATCTCGCCATCTGTAGCCCCATATAATGCAACATTTCCTATTATTGTATTCTCGTGAGAGGTAAACTTAGACCCATCGGGTGTCTTGATGGAAATTTTCCCACCAGACAATCCCTTTCCCACATAATCATTACCAATACCTTCAAATTTAATGGTAACACCGTGAGCCAAAAACGCACCAAAACTTTGTCCGGCAGACCCACAAACATTAATCTCTATCGTATCTTCTGGAAGTCCATTTTCTCCGTGCATTTTCGAAATTCTATTAGATAGGATAGTTGCAAAAGCTCTGTTAGAGTTTTTAATCTTTACTCCTTCCAAGCTAATCTTTTCTCCATGGTATATCCCCTTTTCACACTTTTCTATAATTTCCCAATCAATCGATTTATCAATTCTATGGTTTTGTTGACGGGATTTATACCTTTCAGATCCTTCAACTATGGCCGTTAATGGGGATAGATCGAGAAATTTAACTTTAGAATCTGTCTCTATTTCTCTCTGGTACAACAAGTTAGATTTTCCTACCATCTCATTTATATTTTTAAATCCATTCAGGGCCATGATCTCTCTTAAATCTTGGGCAATAAACCTCATATAATTCATTACGTGTTCTGGTTTCCCTGTGAATCTCTCTCGTAGTTTTGGATCTTGTGTCGCAATACCAACTGGGCACGTATTATTTTGACACTGGCGTGCCATGACACATCCTCCTGCAATAAGACTCCCTGTGCCAAAAATATACTCTTCTGCACCTAACATGGCAGCGATTGCAACATCTCTCCCCGTTTTAAGTCCACCATCCACTGATAGTTTAACCCTAGATCTCAAACCTGTATAACACAACATCTGATTCGCTTCACATAATCCTAGTTCCCACGGTGAACCTGCATGTTTTATTGAAGTTCTAGGACTAGCCCCTGTACCGCCAGAATGCCCTGAAATATGTATCACATCTGCATTTGCTTTTGCTACTCCTGCTGCTATTTGTCCCACACCCGCTTCGGCAACTAACTTTACATTTATATCTGCTTCTGGATTGGAAGATTTAAGATCGTATATTAACTGTTTTAAATCTTCAATTGAGTAAATATCATGTTGTGGTGGCGGAGATATCAATCCAACTCCTGGGACAGATCGGCGCACTTTTGCTATCATTTCATCCACTTTGTGACCTGGCAATTGACCACCTTCTCCCGGCTTTGATCCCTGTGCCATTTTAATTTGAAGTTCATCGGCGGATGCTAAGTAATACGAAGTAACTCCAAACCTACCTGAAGCAACTTGCTTTACACTACACCCACTCTCACTACCAAAACGTTCTGGTGGCTCTCCCCCCTCGCCAGTATTTGATTTAGCACCGATACGATTCATGGCAATTGCAGTGTTTTCGTGAGCCTCTTTAGAAAGACTCCCAAGAGACATGGCCGCAGAAGAAAATCTCTTAACAATAGATTCTATTGACTCAACGTCATCAATTGAAATTGGGTCCTTTCCCGTATTAAACTCTAACAGACCTCTCAAAGTTTGCCAGTTGCCATTTTGATCATTAATAAGTTTGGCAAATTCTTTATATTTGCCGTACTCATTGTTTCTCGCCGCTTGCTGGAGTTTGAAAACTGTCTTTGGATTCCATTGGTGGTGAATCCCAGTTGTACGAAACTCAAACTCACCTTGTCTTTCCAAATCTGCATTTCCCCCAAAACCAATTTTGTGTCTTTTTAATACTTGAAGCTCAATTTCTTTTATTCCAACACCTTCAATTCTATTCACAGTCCCTTCAAAATATTCTTCTATAATTTCTGAGTTCAGTCCTATGACTTCGAAGGTTTGTGCTCCTTTATAACTCTCAATAGTTGAAATTCCGATTTTAGACATAACTTTAAGCAAACCTTCTTCCACCGCTTTAATATATTCTCCAATTGCCTCAGCAGGGTCACATATTTCAGATCCTTTGACAATATCTGCTATAGTTTGGTATGCCAAATACGGATTAATTGCACCCGCACCATGGCTGATTAGTGTGGCCATCTGATGAACAGTTCGAGGGTCTCCTGATTCTAGAATTATCCCAGTACGCGCGCGCAATCCTTCTCTAATCAAATGATGATGCACACCACTCACGGCCAATAAACTTGGTATGGGTATCCTTTTCTGATCTATATTTCGATCACATAACACTATGATTTCAACACCTGATTTCACATGAGAAACACATTTTTTTCTAACGTTTTCTAAACCTTTTTCGAGATTTGTCCCATCATATGTTATATCGACAATTCCGATTTTTATATCTCCTTTCAATTCTTTAATCGTTCTCATGTCGACATCCGTTAGTATAGGTGAATCTAGAACTATCTGCTTCACATGGTCTGGAGATTCACTCAAAATATTTCTATGACGTCCAATTCTAGTTTCTAAACTAAACACTAAACTTTCTCTGATGTTATCGACTGGAGGATTAGTTACTTGGGCAAATAATTGTCTAAAATAACTCGATAATGGGCGATCAAACTCAGAAAGAATTGCCAATGGAGTGTCATCACCCATAGACCCTACTGGGTCTTTCCCGGTTAGATACATAGGCTTAATCAAATGATCAAGCTCATCGTAAGTATACCCGAAAGCAGCTTGATTTTCTCTTATCAGGTCTATTTTTTCTATCGGGGCACACTCTTTGTTAACTAGGTCTCTTAATCTAATCTGGCCCGAATCTATCCAATCTTTATATTTTGGATCTGAAAACTTTTTTAGTATTTCCTCATCTGAAACAATACCTTTTCCAGGTTCTGCCAAAAATAACTGCCCGGGTGACAAACGACCCCTCTTAATAATTTTTTCATCTGGGAATTCTAAAACTCCTGCTTCACTTGCCATCACGAGCAAATTATCTGATGTTATGTCATATCGACATGGCCGTAAACCATTCCTATCCAAAACAGCACATATCCTTTCTCCATCTGTCGCAATTACCAATGAAGGTCCATCCCACGGTTCTACCAAAGAAGCATGAAAATCATACCAATCCCTTCGATCTCCTTCCACCAAATTAGCTTCAGATTGCCATGCATCTGGAATCAACATTCTAAGCGCATGAGGCAAACTTCGACCAGTTGCTAGGAGCAGTTCTAAAACATTATCAAGAGACGCACTATCTGATTGTTTCTTATTTACGACAATTGGTTTCAGTATTTCTATTCTATCTCCCCATTCTGCATGTTCCAAATCAAATTCTCTCGCATTCATCCAATTAACGTTCCCTTTCACGGTGTTAAATTCTCCATTATGAATCAACCTACGATACGGGTGGGCCAAATTCCATGAACCTGCTGTATTTGTTGAAAATCTAATATGGACCAATGCAAAACTGGATCTGATTCTTTCATCTATCAAATCTGCATAATACGTGGCCAATTGATTTCCCCTTAATAGGCCTTTGTAAACTATAATTTTTCGATCAAGAGAACAGATCCAGAATCTTTCCATATCCACGTCTAAATTCCCACCAAAACTTCCCTTATTTATTTTTATACTTCTCACCGCATTTTCAATTGCCCTGCGCCCCAAATACAATCCTTTATCAAATTCTTCGTTAGTAACATTTTCGCTTGATATGACGAAAGGTTGGCATACTACAGGTTCACTGTCTTTCACCGTTTGAGATAATTCTTTATTATTTGTCGGAACCTCTCTCCAATACAACACTTTGAGATTGTGAATCTCGAGTTCATCTTCGACTATTTGTTTTAATTTTTTAACATCATCTTTTACATTTGGGAAAAAAATTAAACCAGTTCCATATTGTTTTGGAATTTCAACTGGAATTTCTCCTGCAAAAAATTCATGAGGAATCTGAAACAAAATACCTGCGCCATCTCCTGTGTTTTCATCTAACCCAGTTGCGCCTCTGTGTATCATATTAGATAGCATTTCCATACCATTTTTGATAATAGAATGCGACTTAACCCCGTTCAGATCCATAATGGCTCCCACCCCGCAACTAGACCGCTCCTCTGTTGGGTCTACCAACAATGCGGGCTCAACGCTATCAGTCGCATACGCATCCATATACTTTAATTTTCTTCTAAATATATAATTCTATCCTTGAATTTATATATGTATATATATATCACATTAATATCCTTAATGTGATTATATTATTTCTCTTGGAAACTCAATATTTCTTAGCAAAATATGCTATTTCTTCTCCCCTTTCTCCGCAAATAGCACACTCCTTTTCACTCCCATTAAAATCTCCAGATTCCAAAGGAACCATGGCAATACTGGCTGCTGTTTTTTCTTTTATTATGCTCTCACATTCCTCCTTTCCACACCACGTAGTTTTAACATATCCTCCTCCATCATTCAGTTTATCAATAATATCCTGTTGGTTTTTTCCCTCCTGGATATTTTCTTCCAAATGTTTCAATGCATTCTGGTAGAGCTTCCTGTATATATTTTCTAAGTGTTTCTCAATTTCAACTTCAATGTTTTCAAAATCTACAATATGCTTTTCACCATCAGGTCTATGTACTAAAGTCACTGTTTTTTTCTCAACTTCTTTCTGACCAATTTCTATCCTAATAGGGACTCCTTTTAGTTCCCATTCATTAAATTTAAAACCAGGATTTTTTTCAACTCTATTATCTAAATGAACTCTAAATTCAGACAGTGAATTTTTAACATGGTCTGCATAATCCATAACCTTCTCCATGTTATCTCCTCTCCATATGGGTACAATCACCACTTGTTCCGGGGCAACTGCTGGCGGAAGAACTAAACCTTGGTCATCAGAATGCGTCATTATCAATGCACCCACAGCTCTCCAAGACAACCCCCAAGAAGTCGTATACGTAGTTTGAATTTCTTCTTCATCATCAACATAATTAATCTCAAAAGCATCTGAAAAAGTTTTTCCTAGATAATGACTTGTTCCTCCCTGCACCGATTTCCCATCTGGCATCAACGCCTCTACAGTAGTGGTGATATCTGCTCCTGGGAATTTATCATGTTGAGGCTTTTTACCTTTCAGTACTGGCAACGCCAAAATATCTCTATAAAGTCGTTCATATTGGTCCAATCTCTGTTTAATTTCTTCTAACGCTTCTTTTTCACTTGCATGTGCAGTATGTCCCTCTTGCCATAGGAATTCTTTAGTTCTAAAGAATGGTTTAGTCTCTGTCGATTCCCACCGAACCACAGAGCACCATTGATTCAATCTCAATGGTAAATCTCGATGACTTCTAATCCAACGTGCCATGAATGGGGCTATTATTGATTCAGATGTTGGCCTAACTGCCAATCTTTCACCTAGTTCTTCCTCGCCACCGTGGGTAACCCATGCCACCTCTGGATTAAAACCTTCAATAATCTCTTTTTCTTTTTCAAGATACGTTTCGGGAATCAACACGGGAAAATATGCATTTTCAACTCCAGTTTCTCCAAACCACTCATCAAGATTCCTACGTATAGTTTCCCAAAGATAGAGTCCTCTTGGGCGCACTACAATGAATCCCCCAACAGAAGCGTAATCTGCAATTTCTGCTTTTTTAATTACCTCTGCATACCAATCACCTGGATTAGCCTTTTTAGAAATAGTTATTCCAAGTTCTTGTTCGCCTCTCATGGAACTACTTTCTCTTCACATGAGTAACACCTTCCGATTCCTATGCTACAAGCACTACTAATCACAAACATACCAATGATAGGGCGATCAGTTCAAGAGATGCATTATAGTATTTCATATCTATTTTTTTATCAAATTATTTACCAAAAATATATTTATTTCTATAGTTCAGAACACTTTTATAAACTCATGTCATACTTAATACACGGATTTTTACTCATACTTTGTACTTGAGTAGAACTCACAAACAAACTAATAGCTAGAATTCAACCAAATCTGATATTTTAGTTATTTTCGAGAGATTTAATCAAATCAATACTATCACTTTAGTCATTCAAATCCGATTCTATCTCTTCTAAAATATAAACGTTGTAATCATGAATGAGGCAGATCAAAAACTAGAATCCATACATAAAAAAATCGTCGACCTTTTGCCCGAAGGTTTATCCATTTCTTCAGTTAATTATGAAGGCCCCGAATTAGTCATATATACTCCCAACCCAAAAAAATTCGCTGAAGGCGGGGATCTTATAAAAACTCTTGCTGGCAATTTACAAAAACGAATTACAATCCGTCCGGATTTAGGGGCTCTCATGTCTCCCGAAGAGGCAAGTAAAATAATTTATAAAATTATACCCGAAGAAGCAAATATAACTGATCTAGACTTTCATGAAGATACCGGCGAAGTGCTCATAGAAGCAACCCGTCCTGGAATGGTAATAGGGCGTCATGGTTCAACTCTCCGCGATATAATGCAACAAATAGGCTGGACACCCGATGTTGTACGTACTCCCCCTATTGATTCTGCTGTGGTCTCAAATGTCAGAAACTTCCTCAAACAACAGAGAAAAGAACGCCGAATTATCCTTCAACGAATTGGGCGCCATATAAATCGGCCAAAAAAATCATCAGACAAATGGGTGCGTCTAACAACTCTAGGATGCTGCCAAGAGGTGGGGCGGGCTAGTTTTATACTTTCTACACCCGAAACTAGAATCCTCGTTGATTGCGGGGATAAACCCGGATCAGAAGATGAATTCCCATATCTCCATGTGGCAGAAGCCCTTGGATCTGGTGCAAATTCTATAGATGCAGTAGTGTTAACCCATGCACATCTAGATCATTCTGCTTT
>CAWVSO010000029.1:0-8844 GCA_963932585.1 uncultured euryarchaeote | reverse complement strand
GATCTCACTGCTATGTCCCACGTTTTGAAATTTATTCTACCCGGAAGCCACCCATCGCAATATTCTACCGCCCGTTTAGGGGATGCAGGGGTCGACCCACCTGACCAAATAGGAATTGATTTCTTAGGTCTTGGATATATTTCTGCATACTCAATGTCGAAAATATCTCCCTTATATTCTGTCCCATCACCTGTCCATATTTTCCGCATTATCTCCACATTTTCTTTTATAAGTTGTTCTCTTTTATCAAAAGGACGTTCTAAAAATTCACGCTCATAACTACCTGTTCCTATTCCACAAATAACTCCAGAATCGCAAAGGTAGTCCAAAGAAGCCCACTGTTGAGCCAAATGGACAGGATGGCGCTGAGGATTAATCACGGCAGTGCCCAGTTCTAGTTTTTTGGTAACCGACGCAACATGGCCAAGAACTGTGAACGGCTCTAAAAAAGTTTTATCTGAATCTTCATGAGCATGAGGTCCAAAAACAAGATGATCTCTAGCCCATGCAGAATTAAAACCGAATTCTTCTGCTAGTATGCATGTACTAGTGATTTTTTCCGACGACGCTATGCTCCCAAAATGGGGTATTAAAAACCCAAAATTTATTTTATTTTTCATATTTATGTAATGTTTTGTAATTATTTATTCTATTATGAAATCTAATTTTCGGTCTCTCTTTCAAAATTCCTTCGGAGACTAGTGTCGATCTCTTCTTCTTGGTAAGAACCCAACCTAGCATTTGCCCAATTATCGCCTTCTGGACTAAATATTTTTCCTTCTTGGTACCATAGTGCTTCTGGATTTACCACCATTTCTAATGCTTCTCCTCTAAGTGCTCTTGAAATCTCTTCATTGCCCCATTTTATACATCTATATTCTCCAGTTGGGGTTGTAGCCCCATGATGAGGAGAACATACTATTCTTTCACAGCTCAAAGCAGGACTGTTTTCTGGCGGTTCCGTTTCAAATACATCCAATCCTGCAGAGTATATCACCCCGTTATTCACTGCGTCAACTAGGGCCTTTTCATCAATAATTGGACCTCTAGCAGTATTCACGATAACTGCAGTATCTTTCATGTTTTTGAATTCCTCCACAGAAAACATATGATGGGTCTCTGCCGTCAATTGACAGTTAACACTTATGCAGTCAGATCTCTCAACTAGTTCTTTAAATCCTATCCTTTCAGCACCCATCAACTCGAAAATATCTTTCGCAACATAAGGGTCATACGCAATAATTTTCATTCCTAGCGCTTTCGCTTTGGGTATTGTAGCACGGCCAATTTCTCCTAACCCAACAACTCCAAAAGTTCCGTGGCCCATATAATTGACATTTCTTCTGTCTCCCCATCCATTGTTGTCTCTCATGGATTTATCTGCATACGGTATGTCCCTTGCAGCAGCCAACATCAACGCTATCACATGTTCTGAAAGCTCATCATTAACATATCCTCTCATGGATGATACCGGAATCCCATGCTCATTAGCGGCTCGAATATCTACATTATCAAACCCAGCTCCATTCCTAAGAATAAGCCTGCAGCATTTCATAGATTCTATCACTCTACGAGTAATGGGGGCTTTAAACGTAACTACTACTGTGGCATCTTTAAGGCCCTCTACAAGATCATCTTCGGTTTTAAAATCTGCATATATAACTTCCCCACCGGCACTTTCAACTGATTCTTTATACGGGTCAATTTTAGGAAATCTTCTTTCTGTGACAATTACTTTCATAATACCTTACTTATCTTACTACTTATGTGGTATTAAACTTATATTGGTATCTCTTTTTTATATTCTCAGATATAACTCTCTCTTATATGAAGTTTAAAGGAGAGTTAGGACTCCAATTCACAATCCATATAGCAAATCAGTACAAGGTGCCCCAAATAGTCGAATTGGCAGAGTTTTCATCTGAAGAGAATTTCTCTCAAATCTGGGTAAATGACAATCTAGGTTATAGAAATATTTTCGTTGTTTTAACCGCAATTGCTGCACAAGTACCTATAAAAATAGGCACAGCAATAACCGTTCCATACTATAGAAATCCTATAGATTTTGTTGACATTTTGACATCTCTCACCGAATTAACTGATGGGCGTGAAGTAAGCGTTGGAATTGGTAGGGGTAGCATTGCCCAAACGGGAAATGAAATTTTAACCCCTTATCCTTACACAATGCTATCTGAAACAGTCACTTGTGCAAATCAATTATTAACTGGGAAAAAAATTAGTTTCGGTGATTACCCATTACTTAAACAATATTTCAATTTACAAGAAAACGGCAAAATGCAACTTAGATTTTCTCCACAAGCGCCTATTAAATTTTATATGGGCGGTTATGGAAATTATGCAATGAAAGTTGCTAGAGAATGTATGGATGGAGTGTTATTTGGTGGAATGTACTTGCCCCTGTTGCGGGCAGGAAAACTAGATGCTATCTATGCGAGACTCAACTCTGAAAATCTATCACTTACTAATCCTGGTTCTTCATTATTAGCAGAACTAAATGTTTCGATAGATTCTGACTCAAAAGCAGCAATGGAATTTCCAAAACCATATGTTGCACATGCTCTCATGACGCTCAAAAAAACTGGTTTTTCACCATTAGACTTTGAATCTATAGGTGTCAATCATCTGAATGTCAACAAGATCCATGAAGCATTTGCCAATGGAGCAACGATACAAGAAGCTGCCAAACTAGTCACTAATGAAATGGTAAATGCAACTTTCATAGCTGGGGATGCCAACGATTGCATAGAGGGATTGGCACAGCTTTTTGAAACTCAAGATGTTCAAAATCTAAAACAAGTTATTTTGGCAAAACTAGGCCCTGACTATTCTCAATCCATTAAAACTTTATCGAATGATGTATTGCCTTCTCTGTAAAACACCGATAAAGATACGTCCTCTCAACTCTAATTAACATCCAATATATATGCCCAATCAACCTCCTATAAAAGAAGAAATACAAGATCCAAAATCCCGTGTTAGGGCATTACAATCTTTATTAGTCGAGAAAGGTCTAATCACCCACGAGGCAATTGATGCAGCCATATCGGTATACGAACACAACATCGGACCGCAACATGGAGCCAAAATAGTTGCCAGAGCCTGGTCCGATCCAGAATATAAAAAACGACTTTTAAGTGATTCTATATCTGCAATAGGGGAATTTAATTTTGAAATGGGGTCTCAAAATGTCGAAGTAGTTGAAAATACTGATTCAGTTCATAACATTGTAGTGTGCACTCTTTGTTCCTGCTATCCCTGGTCGATTCTTGGGCTGCCACCAACATGGTATAAATCACCTGAATATCGTGCAAGAACTGTCATTGAACCTAGGGCGGTTCTCAAAGAATTCGGACTAGATTTGCCACAAGAAATAGAAATAAAAGTTCACGATTCAAGTGCGGATATAAGGTATATGGTTCTACCACAAAGGCCTAAGGACACTGAATCTCTAACCGAAGAAGAACTTGCTCAACTTGTAACTAGAAATTCTATGATTGGAGTTTCAAAAATTAACATTCCTTCATGAAAACTAATTCAACTCATTCTAACAAAAAAACTCTTCAGAATGCCATGGATATAATTTCTAAACTGACAAATACCACCGGATTTCCTCAAGAAACTGAGGGTACTCCAATTTTCAATGAACCTTGGCAGGCCAGTATATTCGGCATAGTAGTCGCATTAAATGAACGTGAATTTTTTCAATGGGGCCATTTTCAATCAGAACTCATTAAACAAATATCGCAAATAAACCCTCAAGATTTACAAGATCAAACAGATGAGATATACTATCGATTATGGGTCGTTATCGCAGAACAAATTCTATATGGTATAGATTCAATATCTCAGTATGAATTAGATGGTCGTGAATTAGAATTTGCAGATGGAATTCGGGACGCCTCAGAATTTATTATTGGGGGGCATTCCCACCCTCATGGAAATCACTCTCACAATCATTGATGAATAATGCATCTTCATTTCTCAACTAAAATTTTTTATTCTTGAACAAATCACAAGAGAAATAGTTTTGCATGCTTCATGCCCTAATGAGTTGAGTAGGGCTTGTAACTCAGTCTGGCCAGAGTGCCCGGCTCATAACCGGTGTTGTCCTCGGTTCAAATCCGAGCTGGCCCACTAATCCCGATCGATTTCTTCTCTCATTCATTTTGTCTAGCTTGGTTAGTAACCACTGGATGGCCTTGTCTAAACCATTTAGTACATATCTTTGCATCACGATCTATCAACTATGTCTGAAGAATTTCTGCATGCCACTTTTGCTGGTGGATGTTTTTGGTGTATCGAGGCTGCATTTTCTCAATTTAAAGCAATTGGATCGATCAAACCTGGATATTGCGGTGGGGATACTACAAACCCTACTTACAATGAAGTATGTTCTGGAAAAACTGGCCACGCAGAAGCTGTACAGCTCTCCTACAATCCCAGCTCATTTTCCTATGAAAATCTTCTTGAAATTTTCTTTTCAATACATAATCCCACTCAACTCAACCACCAAGGTCCTGATGTAGGATCTCAATATCGATCTGCAATATTTTACCACACACTTGAACAAAAATTATCTGCAGAATCTTACATAGAGGACTTAACCCAAACCCAGATTTATGATGTACCAATTGTAACCGAAATCACAGAAATACCTGTTTTTTACGAAGCAGAAGAATATCACCATGATTACTATTCAAAAAATCCTTCTCATCCATATTGCGTTTTCAATACACTTCCAAAAATTAAAAAAGCTAGATCCATATTCCCTGACAAATTATCCTGACCCTGTAAACCGAACATTAAAAAGAACTGCGTCGACCGGGAATTGAACCCGGGCTTAGGGCTTGGAAGGCCCTAGTCATACCACTAGACCATCGGCGCACACTATACTACTTCTATCTTCTATCATATGGCCTTTGCCATTTCAGGCAACGTTTTCTCAAAGCATGCTAAATACTATTTATCAATAATTTCTTATTATTTCAATCGCTCCCATTTCAATGACCAAATCTCCTCACACAAAACGTTTTTTACTCATCTTGGGCATGTCAATGGTGGCCTTTAATCTTAGGCCATCAATATCTTCTGTGCCCCCTCTATTGGAAGTAATAAAAAATGATTTGGGTTTGAGTTATTCTGGGGTTAGTCTTCTAACTACTATCCCAACTTTATCAATGGGAATTTTTGCACTTTTAGCATTTCCCATGTCTCAGATTTTTGGCAGAGAAAAATCAATATTCTATGCTGTTTCTTTAATTAGTATAGGCACTGCAGCTAGGATATGGGGGTCAAATCTTTCATTGTTACTATTGACAACAATTCTTCTTGGAATTGGTATCGCTGTTGCACAAACATTACTACCGTCTTTTGTAAAAGTTAATTTCCCAAAAAATACCTCTTTAATCACTGGGGTTTATACCACTTCTTTAACTATTGGTGCTGCCGCCGCAGCAGGTTTAACCGTGCCTTTATTTACATTTTTAGGCGGGTGGAATTTTGCACTTGCAACTTGGTCTATTTTTGGCATAGTCACTCTATTAATTTGGTCATTAATCATTCCAAAAAATAGTCCTCCCGAATCCCCTGTTTCATTTTCCCTACCTGCCTTTCCACGTCCATCAAAGTCAAATGGCTGGGTGTGGTTATTATCACTTTTTCTAGCTTTAGTCACTCTTTTATTTTATTCTGTTCTATCCTGGCTATCTCCCATGTATATGGCACTTGGCTGGTCCGCGAACCAATCTGGTCTATTACTCACCGTTTTTCTCTTAACACAGCTTATCGGCACCATGGGGATCTCCATTCTTGCAGATTTCTCAGACGATCGCAGACCTTGGATTTTCATTAGTCTTCTTCTCAGCTCAATAGGTCTATTTTTTATTTCTATGTATCCCCTTTTTATTCCATTTTTATGGGTGGGAGTTCTTGGAGTCGGTCTCGGAGGAATTTTCCCCTTGTCTCTCACGTTACCCATCGACTATTCGCCCACTGCTAAATCAGCAGACCACCTAACTTCAATAGTTCTCTTTTTTGGATATACTATTGCAGCTATAGGCCCTTTGGCTATTGGAATTCTCAGAGATATTTCTGGAAATTATAATTCTGCTTTCATCTTTTTATTTTTACTAAATATAGTTGCTTTAATTTCAACTTTTAAATTTAAACCTGGGATGTCAATCAAAATAGATACTTAATTTTTCCCCACAATAGCATAACAATTTCCTCTACTCACATATGTCTCTATTACACTAAGTTTACTCCATTCTATTTCCTGTTCAAATTCTTCCATATCATAGATATGATAGTAACGCGGAATCAACTCTCCATTTGGTAATTTCCAATCAACAATTGTATCAAACCCAGTTCCCCGTTCAAAACGATCATGTTCGGTGCACCATGCACCTACGATTGCAACTCCATCTGGGGACAGTACTCTTTCTAGCTCGTTCAAACTATCCACTCTGTACTCTGAAGTCGGGAGGTGGTGTATGGCAGCAATATAAACTCCTATGTCTACACATTCACTTTTAATTGGTAGGCTAATCGAATTTCCTTTAACTGCAATAATTCTAAAATTTTTTCCATCTCCTCTCTGAACAGCTTCTCTTAGCATCATTGAGCTCAAATCCATTCCAATTACATTTTCAGTACATTTAGAAAGTAATTCAGAATGTCTTCCATTACCACAACATATGTCTAGACCAACTTTCCCTGATAAATTTTCTAGAAATTCAACTATATCTGGCCATGGGCTATCTCTAGTCTGGGAAAAATGAATTGCAATTTTATCATATGTTTGCATAACTCCTTTGACAATTTCATCTTCTTCAGAAAGTTTCTTATAATTCATATTTTCTGGTATATCTGAGTAATATTGTACCTCTCACTATTTCATATTATCCTCATAATTCCTCCCCGATATAACCAAAAAGACTATTATCACATCTCTCTAATCTGCCTCACGATGGTTGCTATAGTATCTATACCTCTTCAGTTTGGCATCCCTGGTGGGATGGAACTCGCCGTAATATTGCTCATCGCAATACTTCTGTTCGGCGCGAACAAAATTCCAAAATTAGCTAGGTCAACTGGTCAGGCACTAGGAGAGTTTAAACGAGGCAGAGAAGAAATAGAAAAAGAATTAAACGATTTAACAGGCGGGGGATCAGACGAAGACGACAAATCCGACGAAGAACCTGCTGAAAAGCCCAAAGAATAAACGATTATTTCTCTTATCATTTGAGAGAACTTATCTGTGAAGCGTATCACCAAATGGTTCTGTTTATCTATCGTTTACACTAAATTTTGCAGAAACTAAACTAGATATCTATAAAATCCAACGTCTACAAGGTCCATTCGTGAGGGCGTGTGGCCTAGCCAGGATAAGGCGAGAGGTTCCTAACTTCTAGATCGCGTGTTCAAATCACGTCACGCTCGTTAAATTAAAACCAAACATACCTGCGATAAATTTTTTATCTAAGCTCTATCTCTATGTAAAAGCCTAAGGTATTCATTTTCTTCTTCCCAGAACAATTCAACAAGTGTTCCTTCATAAGCTTGGGTTATTATAACATCTCCTTTGCCAATATAACCTACCCTTCCAATAGGCCGACTTCTACCTTCTACCGTAACTATTGTTCTTTTAGATTCAATAGATTCTCCAGAAATGTGGGCAATTGAAATATGGGTGGAGTTAATTCTTTGAATTTCCCATTCTACAGTTGGGATTTTTTTTTCTTGAATTACTGGGGACTCAGTTATTTGCATCGCTATTACTAAAAAACTAAGTATAATCCCTATTATCAGAACAGCTTTCCCAATCTTTATCGAAACTTTAACAAACTCTTCGTCTGATATTTTATTATTAATTTTGTCCACCATTTTCTTTATTTACATCGTCCCCTTTATCCAATTTGAACCCCAACAATCATGTGTCTATTGGTGTATACATGGCTGCATTCGCTGCAGCAATAGTTTGGGGTATCGACCCAGTACTGTCTAAACGTGGGATGGAACATGGGGGTCATGCACTACAAGCGGCATTTGCAATCATTACAGTCGGAACAATTTTATTTTGGTCAGCTTTAATTTATCTTGAAGGCTTTTCAGCTATCTCCAGTATTTCTCCAAAAACAGCTTTAATTTTTCTTGGGGGTGGAATTTTAGGAACTACACTAGGGCGAATTTCATTTTACATAGGCATCGATCGTGTAGGTGCTAGTATCGCAGGAATTGGTGCATCAACTCTCCCTGCATTCGCTGCAATTCTAGCTTTATTTTTACTTAGTGAACCACTTTCAGTATTGCATTCTATGGGAATTTTTCTAGTTATAGTTGGTCTCTCACTTCTTGCAGTTTCCAAGGGTGGAAATATATCTGGTTGGCACCTTAAAGATCTCATTCTCCCAGTTTTTGCTGGATTTGCATTCGGACTCGGACAAGTAATCAGAAGGTTCGGACTCGTAGAAACTCCTGCAACGGTATTACAAGCAATAGCCCTCAACGACCTAGCAGCATTCATCGGATTATTTGCATTTTTACTATTTCGTCGCCGCGATCTATTGGCCTTTCCCTCTCTACCTGCCACTGGCTATTTCTTATCTGCCGGAATCATTTCTTCTGTTGGTTTATTCCTAGCATTCACAGCTCTTGACATAGGTCCTGTAGCTCTAGTTTCAACTTTAATCAGCACAGCTGGACTTTTCACTGTATTCCTCTCTTTTATATTTTTAAGGGGTATCGAACGCATAACCCAGAAAGTCGTATTTGGGGCAGTTTTTGTCGCAATAGGTGCAGGAATAATGATTTATTTTTAATCTC
>CAWVSO010000028.1:0-9000 GCA_963932585.1 uncultured euryarchaeote | reverse complement strand
CGATTCAGTAGATTATCTCCATTCTACTCTAAAAAAATCTAATATTATTTCATTCCAAATCAACCCTGATAACATTTTCAAAAATAACCCGGACAATTTATCATTATTAATAGCAATCGACAATGTTGGATCTGAATTATTCAATAAATTAAACACTCATATAGATTTCCCCTGGGTAGCAGCAGAAATAGGTGGAATTGGTGGCCACTCCGTTCTTGACGTAACAGGTTCAGTTTCTCTATTCTACCCTGGAAATGGGTGTTATGATTGTCTAAATAAACGAGTAAAATCTAATATTGATTCTGATATACATCTTTCCTCTCAACCCTCTAAATTTTCTATCTCTTTGTTACGTGCAATTATTTTAAATCTGATAGAAATTCATATGTCTATCCAATCCACCCGTACCCGTGTATTTGAGATTTCAGATATTTCTTCTGTTAAATTCCCAAATAAAATCTCCCCTATGATTGAGCGAATCTTACTCCCAACTCCAAACTGCACTTCATGCATCAAAAAGTCAATAAATCCATTTTCTGGAACTGACATAGAAAGGGCAGAATATTCTATCGATGAGCGTATTGGCATAGTCAAAACTATTTCAGAAAATGAATCATTTCCTGTTCCTTATTATTTAGCAAATTTATGCGACACTGCAGTTTTTACCCCATCTAAAACTAGAGTTCAATCTGCTTCTGTAGCCATAGATTGGAACGCCGCATTTATCAAAACTGTTTGCGAGGCATTAGAAAGATATAGTTCCAGAGTTCATTCTTCAGAATCTTTCATTTCTGGACATGCTTCAGAACTGCAAAACTGTATTTTGCCATCCCTATTTGTTCAACCCAAATCTGATTCTTATGATGGAGAATCTATTGATTGGATGCCTGGCATGGAACTCCATTCTAACACTCCTGTTTTATTACCTGCTGAGTTTGTTATCTTTCCACCACACGTTGAAACTTATAAACCTGCAATAACAACTGGTCTAGCATTAGGAAACTCTCTAGAATCTGCACAATTATCCGGGATCTACGAAGTCATAGAACGAGATGCAACCATGCTATCTTGGTATTCTACTTTCTCCCCCACTGAACTTGTGGTAGATGATCCTTCTTTCAAAATTTTATCTCGCAGAGCTAGATCCGAAGGATTGACATCATCTGCACTTCTTATTACCCAAGATATAGAAATTCCTGTTGTCACGGCAGCAGTCTATCGGGATTCAGAATGGCCGAAGTTTGCAGTAGGATCGTGCGCCAACATTGATCCAAATATAGCTGCAGTGAGTGCTTTATCAGAAGCCCTACAAAATTGGATGGAGCTTCGTTCAATGGGTATGGATTCTGCAAATAAAGAATCCTCTTTCATCGGAAAATATTCTACATTTCCAAAGGAGGTTAAATCTTTCATCACCACTCAAAATTCTATTATGTCTAGCGAACTTTCTCCTCCTCTATTTGAAACCCCCTCTGAAGAGTTATCATTTGTTCTAAATAAATTAAGAAATTTGGACCTGCCTACTTATTCTGTTACAATAACTCCGCCCGATGTATCTCTTTTAGGATTCGAGGCTGTCCGAATACTCATTCCAGATGCACAACCTTTATTTTTTGGAAATTCTTTTTTCGGAAACCGGGCCAGAACTGTGCCTTCTAAACTAGGTGATTATAGGCCAAGATTTGATAGACCACATCACCCATATCCTTAGATCCCAAGAACGGCTCTCAGCATATCTCGCATACCTGGGCCCAATCCCACTGCTATTATCACAATTAAAAGTAAAATGGTCCAACCTGGATTCTCCTCCATAGCTTCTTTATCAAAAATATAAATCACTAAGAGTGCGGCACCTATCTTGACCACCAAAAATAACCAAGCTGTCCCTATAATATTTGTTACCCATTCAGGAAATTGAGATCCTATTTCTACCAATCCTCTATTGATAGGGTGCTTTGGCACTAGATTTTTCTGCATTCCCCCTGTTAATTTATACACCCAATCTATTCCAACAACGTTTGCAACACCATCTAAAATTTGAGACCACAAAACAACTATTCCGATGCTGCCTATCCCCTCTGCTATTGTATTACCATCCCGGTTTATAAACCACCATGAAATTATTGTAAAAACAGTTGTCATCGTTAATACAACCAATGCTATTTCTAAATAAAGATGGACGTGAGCCCACGATAGAATAAGCCAACCTAAATAAGATAATACTGCTACTGCAAGTGCTATCCCGATAGCAATCAAAGCATGTTCGTATCTATCAATAAATTTCTTTTCTTCTAATTTTATAGAAACTAGTATTGATACTATTGTAACTAAAAACATAGTCCCATATATCACTGGACTTATTAGCAGTATGTTAACAGGATATTCGATCAGAGATTCTATGCCCACTGGGACGATATCATTCGCATCTTCTACAACCCTAAGGGCGCCTCCAAATACCATGTATGGTATTAATGAAAAGACTAGTTTCTTATCCAGTTTAACCCCTGTATGTGATAGCATTTTGGATACTGCAAAAAGAATAACCACTAAGAGGATTCCATATCCAATTTCGGACACGTAAGTATATCCTGGATATGCCACTATACCTTCTATTTTTGCACACGTATCTCCATAACGGATAAATTCAAATCCCCGAACCAATTCATATCCATATGGAAACGTGGTTTTCCAAGATGCGGGGGATGCATTTTTCACAACACAAGCAGAACCCGTTGCATCCGCGATTATTGGGCCCCAAAAGTAATGCCAAAATGTATCGTATATGGGCCCTCTGAATATTATGCATATTGGGCCCACTAAAATAGCTGTTAAAATGGATTTAACTCTAAGTGACCATTGGCTTGGGTTTCCCATTTCATCGACGATCAGTTTTAAGTCCACATTCTATCGAGGTACCTTTTATATATTCAACTTTCCCATTTTCAAAAAACGCCAAAAACCTTAAAATGATGGCTCCTATCTCTCTAATTCCTATAACTTCCATCAGATATCACTATTGGCAAATTTAAACCAATGACGACGATTGGATGAATTTTGCACCCGCATCTTTCATTTCTTTAGTCGCGTTGGCACAATCTCCTGGATTTACTTCCACACCCCTAATTAAATCTTCAATCACTGAAGTAGAAAACCCATTTTTTATAGCTCCAATTGTGGTCCCCTGAATACAATAATCCGTAGCCAAACCGCCTATAATCACTTTTGATATATTATTTTCTCTTAACTGTTCAGCAAAATTTGTTCCATCGAAACCAGAATATGCTTCTTCACCAGTTTCAGTACCTTTGTTGATTATGCCCACTCTGTCATCAATCAACAATTCTGGATGAAGTCCAGCCCCTGGAGTCCCCTGAACACAATGAACAGGCCACAATCCTCCATTCGTTTGAAAACTACAATGATCTAAAGGATGCCAATCCTTTGTAGCATAAACGGGTTTGCCCTCTGTATGAAATTTATCTATCATTTCATTAAGCCCTCTGATCACTTCTTCTCCATTCTTAACCTCTAATGGACCACCTTTGCAAAAATCATTCTGTATGTCTACTATTATTAATGCTGTGTCATTCATAATTAACAAGACTCCTTTGTAGTAGACAATACCTGAAATAACCTCCCATTTAACTCTGGAAACTGCATCCAAATTATAGTAAAAATGTGTGTGGTTTCTACCCTTAACTCTTAGTGGGGGGGACAGGATTCGAACCCGTGAACACCTACGTGAGCAGATCTTGAGTCTGCCGCCTTTGGCCTGGCTTGGCTACCCCCCCATTTCATAGATTAGAACTAATTAATTCCTTCTATGTTTATATTTAATTTTCAAGCTTTATCACTTTGTTCTTATTCGAACGTATATGTTTTCTTCCGATAGAACTACGTATGTTCCAAGTTCTATACAAACTATGTCAATAGAATGTCTCCAATCAAAAGAAACAAAAGAGAAATATGGGGCCTAAATGCAAAAGAATTCTACGACTTATAGAATAAAATTCCCTCTCTAGCCATACACCATTCAGAATGAAAACAAAACATGAAATAATTTTTGGCGACAGTCGGAACATGAATTCAATCTCTGATAGCAGTGTGAATTTGGTATTAACTTCACCTCCATACCCTATGATAGAAATGTGGGATGAATTATTCATAGATCAAAATCCATTAATAAACGAAGCTCTGTCATCCAACGATGGAAATTTAGCTTTCGAACTAATGCATAATGAACTCAACAAAGTCTGGTCTGAATCGTATAGGGTCTTGAAAGATGGGGGGTATGCTTGCATTAATATTGGGGATGCAACGAGGACACTAAATAAAAATTTTCAGCTGTACCCCTCTCATGCTAAAGTACTACTTTCTTGCAAGGAAATAGGATTCAATACCTTGCCTGGACTCATATGGAGAAAACAAACCAACTCTCCAACAAAATTCATGGGATCTGGAATGCTCCCTCCTGGTGCATATGTAACCCTTGAATCTGAACACATTTTATTATTAAGAAAATCCAAAAAAAGAGAATTCACAAACGAAACTGAAAAAATAAACCGACGCAAAAGCGCATTTTTCTGGGAAGAGCGAAACCAATGGTTTTCTGATTTATGGGGCGAATTAAAAGGCAGCAAACAGGCTCTCCATTCAGATAACCTACGGGACAGGAGTGCTGCATATCCTCTAGACCTATCCTATCGATTAATAAATATGTTCTCTGTTCAAGGAGATACTGTACTGGATCCTTATCTTGGCACTGGGACTACCACTTTAGGTGCAATTGCATCTGGACGAAATAGCATAGGCATAGAATTAGATGGATCTTTCAAAAATCATATCCACGAACGCATACATGAAAACAAAAAATTCATTAAAAGCTATGTGCAAAAAAGAATTAAAAATCATCTTAAATTTATCAAACAAAGTGAATCACTAAATAACTCATTCAAACACACAAATACTCAATATTCTTTCCCCGTTAAAACAAGTCAAGAAATAGATATGGTTATTCCTATACTGGAAGATATAACTCTTAGCTCAAATGGGGTGTATACTGCAACATATTCTGATAAAAAAGATTTTTATTAATAGGATTTACATAATTATAACATGGTTCTATTTGGATACGTCCTCCCAACACGTGGAATTATAATGGGTGCTAAACATGCTTCAGTACCATTCCAACCTGCAATAAACATCTTAGATTTAGCATCCTCGGCAGAATCTTTAGGTTATTCTTCACTTTGGGTTGGGGATAGCATTTTAACGCGTCATAGGCTCGAACCTCTTATAACTCTAGCTTCCGTTGCGGCATCTACAAGTAAAATTCAAATAGGTACTGCAATTTATCTGCTTCATCTGCGCCATCCAGTGCATGTTGCCCATGCCACTGCAACACTAGATCGTCTGTCCAATGGAAGGTTCATAATGGGGGTAGGATCAGGAACCCGCCATGAATCAAATATCTCAGAAAGCACCAATTTGGGCATTCGTTTCTCAGAACGGGGTAAAATTCTGAATAAATCTCTTGACATAGTGACACAGTTATGGAATGGAGAAACTGTTAGTTCCTCTGGAATCTACGATTTTAAAAACGCATACATGGATCTCCCACCTCTCAGAAACCCTCCAATATACGTTGCTGTTACTCAATTCGACAAAGATTCAGGTTTCCCACTATCTATCCAACAAAGGATAAAAAAACACGCAAATGGTTTGATGCCACAAACTCACCCTTCTCAATATTCTTCCATGATCGCACATGCCCATGACATATTAAAAACTTCAGGACGCAATCCATCCACCTTTCAAGCAACTAATTATACTGATGTAGTTATTTCTGAAACCGAGGAAGTGGCATTTTCTCAAGCTAAGGATTATTTAAGTTATTATTATCCCTGGACAATTCCAGATGCCCATCTAAAAAAAGTCGGGGCATTCGGACCCCCTGAACTAGTATCTGAAAAAATCAATTCTTTCATAGACGCCGGAGTCGAGCATTTCATTATTCGATTCCCTACGTTTGATCAAAAAAATCAAATAGAACTTTTTGCAGATTTATTCAATTTATAAATTCCTAGCAATTACTCTAGCAGGTGCACCCTCGAAACCTTTCATCAACATAGGCAAACACGCAAGCCAAATATAATCTTGACTTGCAATCGCATCTATATTACAAATATATTCTACAATTGGAATGTCTGCCCCTAATAATGCTTTATGCACCGGTCTGTTGGGATCTCCAGGAACTGCTTCTGTTAGGAAATCATTAACTATCAATTTAATTTCTTTTTCTATGAGCCACTCTGCAGCATCTAATGTGATATCAGATGCTTTTTTAAAAAAATTACCAGTAAAAAAATCAGCATCCACATCACCAGTTACCATTATTAGTTTATCTTTTTTCTCAATTTTATTCTTCTGATTTTTCAATATTTCTGCTGTTATCGATTCACCTCGGTACTCCCTAAGGTCTATCACTTTTACATTTCCAATCAATTCTTCAAATGTTAGCTCATCGATAGTTCTTCCCTCTGGAATAAAATGATATGGTGCATCTATATGCGTCCCTTGGTGTGTATTTGCAGAATAGTAATGCATTAATGCTCCACCTCCTTCTTCATGCCCTCCCCATTGTTCATATTCAAAACCAGGATAACCCGGGAAAGATGGAATTTCTCTCCCCATTGGGATTGTGAGGTCTACTATCATATTGATTTTAAGAGGTGCTATCTGCAAAACATTTCTGTTTCCATCATGCCACTGTAGTTATTAAGATGGTTGCAGAAATCATGACTAAAATCCCTAGGACCAATCTCCATGAAATATGTTCTATATCTTGAAGCCATATGTATGAAAAAATAACAACGAATAAAGGACTAGTTTGAAGAAAAGGAACTACAAAAACCACGGGGGAATTTTCTATGGCGGCATAGTAGAATACCATCATAGATGTATTAGCCAACCCTGCTAATATATACCATTTAGCAGTAATTTTATTTTCAAAAATTTTCCCAATACTTGGCATATTTCCTTTTATCATAAAATATATTAAAAAACCAAATCCTGCAAATATAATTTTTATACTCACACCCACTTGAGAAGGTGTACCTTCTAATACACCAATTCTTGCAAATATAGGCTCAAACCCAAAAAATATTGCAGCAGCTATCGGATATATTATATCCATTCTTCTATTTGCAATCCCCTCCACTGCTTTGTTTTGTATCAAATCTAATGATATTATCCAAACCCCCACTACTATGGCACCTATCCCTGCTATGTGGATCTTACTGGGTGATTCTCCTAGCAATACTATTGCAACAATTGTAGCAATTATTGGCATAGTTGCTTTAATTGCATCTGATCGACTAGCACCTACTCTTTGTATGCCTTCAAAATAGACCACACGTCCTGTCAAAGTTCCTACCAATCCTGCACCTGCAAAAGCCATAGCCGATTTTAAGGTTATTCCATAATCTGGGTAATAAACCACCGCTACAACTGGGATTATTATAATCAGATTCATAATCAGGCTCACAATAACTGCATAAAACGCTTTACCTCCTTCTCTGGTAGCAATCCTGACAAAAATTGCCATTGCAGCAATAGATATTCCTCCAAGCAATGCAAAAATTATTCCCCAAAAATTATCCATTAACACATTAACCAACATGCAAGCATGTCACCATTTCGAAAAAATACTATAAGCTATTTTTTACTTATTTGAGTCACTTCAACTTCAACATGAATACATTTTGGAAATTCCATTCCAGTAATTCTTTTTATAGAATCATCATAGCCCACCATATCAACCCATCTCTCATATACAGTATATTCCCAGGGAGAAAATTTTAGCTTCGTATCGTCCATTCTCCTGTATTGAGGGGCACGATACGATACTGGAGGTGGCGTATGCGGCCCCTTTAATTGTATCCCTTTTTTCTCAACTGTATGCTTGATCTCTTCCATTGTTTTTTCTAGTGCGACTCTATCCCCGCTCCTTAGGGTCAATCTAGTAACAAATGTCATATCCTTACTCCCATAAATCTCTCCAACATGGTAAATTTAACTCCTCATGCATCATTCTAAGACCTAATCTTTTACATTCTAACTATAATATATGCCCTATATCTCTGTAATGATTAGAAAACAACCCTGAAATAATTGGGCTTAACTATATTAACTATGATCCAAGCTACTAGCGCTGGAGCCGTTATATTCCGTGACAAGCGCAATAAGCGAGAATATCTCCTTCTAAAGAATAGGGCTGGCGATTGGGAATTCCCAAAAGGGGGAATAGAGGGCAAAGAAGAACTCCAGCAGACTGCTATACGAGAAGTCCAAGAAGAATCTGGAATACATGATTTCAAGTTACTAGATGGTTTCAAAGAAGAATATGATTATTTTTTCCAAGCACGAGGGTCTACAATACACAAAACTGTTCATTTATTCCTAGCCAAATCCTTCGAATCAAAAGCAGACATATCCGATGAACATTCAGATCTCCAGTGGCGAGACTATGAACAAGCAGTAAACACAATAAACCATGATGGGCCACGCCAAATCCTTCGAAACGCACATAAATTTTTGATAGACACAAACTATTAAACTAGTTTTTTCTATCTCCCTCCCGATTTTTTTAAATACTTAGGGGGTAATATATTCTCTCTAGTAAAAACTCAATCATGGAAGAACAAGATAAATATGCTGCAATGTTTCAGAAATTAACTGGAAAAAGCAGGATAACAGAGTCCCAAGAAGAAACAGAAATCATTGATACAACCGGTGTCACTGATAGGGGTCTTCCTACAACTAAAGCTAATTGTTCTAAATGCGACAACGATTCTGCATATTGGTATTTACAACAGATACGCGGGGCAGACGAATCTGAAACACGTTTTTTTGTTTGCACCCATTGTGATCTCGATCTCGGTTATTCGCTCGGTCGCCACATCCTTAAACGACGCATGCATTATTTGATTTTCATCATAG